>JAKIVF010000178.1 GCA_021647145.1 Methylococcaceae bacterium
TTTCTCAGCTTATGAATCCTATCTTTCCCTGAAGAAAGAACTATTTAATGTACTTTCTAATATTGGAATAACTTACAATGTTGAGTTTTCTTGAAAGGTTAAATTAATTTTACGTGGGTACTTATTTTTATGATGATCAACTCCCAACTAGGCTCCCTGACGATCTGTTTCATTTGCAGTCGTGATCTCAATAAAGTGCGGAAGACTCTGAGTATCAACACCAACATACTTTTAATGCCAGACACTTTTTTGCCTGCATCATATCGTTTATGCTTGGCGGTGTCTGTATTGCTGACACTTTGTGCATTTTCAAGTAGATTCAAGAATTGGCTTTATCTGTTCAAATTGTTCTCGATCAATATCGCTTGGATATCTTTTACTTTCCATTTTACAAAAGATTAACTGATACTCCCAATGCTAGATCTTGAACAGGTTCTAAGTGGTCCATTTTTATTTTTAAAGAAAATTTCAGTAAAATTTTTGTGTATTGAATTTAAATGAATGATTTATATTAGCTTAGTTTGTTGTTATTTTATTATGTATATCTTTCAGAGATTACATTATTAACTTCTGTAAGGTCTATTGATATTTAGCGACTACATAAGGCATCTCTATTAATTGAAGATAAGATATTATGGGCACGAAAATCACTTTAATTAATTCCACATAATTGTTACAGCATTTGTTTCAAGGCATAAGGACTAAATTATGAAAGTAACAAGAAGTATATTGCTATTACTTATTATTTTTTTAATAGCGGCTTTTTTTATCTTAGATCTTCAACAGTATATGACTTTAGATGCCTTGAAATCTAAACAGCACGCTATTGAAGCTTATCGAAATACATATCCAGGTTCAACGGTCATTATTTATGCATTGGTTTATATTGTAATGACAGGTTTATCCTTGCCAGGGGCTACGATATTAACTTTAGCCGGGGGGGCTATTTTTGGTTTGTTATGGGGTACTGTGATTGTTTCTTTTGCTTCAACTATCGGCGCTCTCCTGGCATTTTTAGCAGCTAGGTTTTTATTCAGAGATGCTGTTAAATCACGCTTTGGGTCACGAATGCAAGTGATTAATGACGGGATTGACCGAGACGGTGCTTTTTATTTATTTACCTTGCGACTAGTGCCTTTTTTCCCTTTTTTTATGATTAATTTGACTATGGGTTTAACGACACTTAAAGTCAAAACTTTTTATTGGGTTAGTCAACTCGGTATGTTGGCCGGTACTATTATTTATGTAAACGCTGGAACTCAGCTGGCTAAAATAGAATCACTCTCAGATATTTTATCACCGGCACTCATTGCTTCATTTATCTTGTTAGGTTTCTTTCCTATGATTGCTAAAAAAATCCTCTCTTTAATACAGGCAAAAAAAATATATAAAAATTGGGTTAAACCCAAAGTTTTTGATAATAATCTTATCGTCATTGGTGCTGGTTCAGGTGGGCTGGTCACCTCATATATTGCCGCGGCAGTTAAAGCTAAAGTAACGTTGATCGAAAAACATAAAATGGGTGGTGATTGTCTTAATACGGGCTGTGTGCCCTCTAAAGCATTTATTCGATCAGCTAAGTGGTTGTCTCATTTGAATCGTGCGGAAGAATTTGGAATTAAACAGGCGAGTGCAGAGTTTGATTTTTCCGATGTGATGGAACGTGTACAACACATTATTAAAACTGTAGAGCCACACGACTCTATAGAGCGATACACTAAATTAGGGGTTGATATAATTGTGGGTGAAGCCAAAATTGTGTCTCCTTGGAAGGTTCAGGTTAAAACCCAAGAGGGAGTTAAAACCCTGACTACACGTTCGATTGTTATAGCTGCTGGTGCGCGTCCTTTTGTACCAGAAATACCAGGGATTGCAAAAGTTAATCCATTAACATCTGATAACGTTTGGAATTTACGGGAATTACCTAAACGTTTACTTATTTTGGGTGGAGGACCAATCGGTTGCGAGTTAGCACAAAGCTTTACTCGTTTTGGTTGTCAGGTAACTCTTGTTCAAAGACCTTCACATATTATGATAAGAGAGGATACTGAGGTTTCAGAGTTTGTAATGAATCAGTTTGAAAAGGAAGGTATTAATTTAAGGGTAGGGCACTCAGCAAAAGAATTTGTGATCGAAAAAGGTGAAAAAATAATGATGGCTGAAGTTGAAGGTCAATTAGTCAAAATTCCATTTGATCAATTGTTGATTGCTATTGGTCGTACTGCAAATATTCAAGGGTATGGTGTAGAAGAATTAGGTATTACTATTTCATCAAGGAAAACGATTGAAACTAATGAGTTTCAGGAAACGAATTACCCCAATATTTATGCTTGTGGTGATGTGGCAGGGCCATATCAATTTACTCATGTTGCAGCCCACCAAGCTTGGTATGCTGCTGTAAATGCTTTATTTGGTCAGTTTAAACGATTTCGTACAGATTACTCAGTTATCCCATGGTCTACCTTTACTGACCCAGAAGTGGCAAGAGTGGGTTTGAATGAACGGGAAGCCAAAGAAAAAAATATTCTTTATGAGGTGATCACTTATGGAATTGATGATTTAGACAGAGCCATAACTGATAGTGAAGCGCATGGTTTTGTTAAAGTATTAACTCAGCCTGGTAAGGATAAAATTTTAGGTGTCACTATTGTTGGAGAACATGCAGGTGATTTGATTGCTGAATTTGTTTTAGCCATGAAACATGGGCTTGGGCTAAATAAGATATTAGGTACAATTCATATTTACCCAACTATGGCAGAAGCAAATAAATATGTTGCAGGTGCTTGGAAACGAAAACATGCACCAGAAGGGTTATTAAGTTGGGTAGGAAAGTTTCATGGTTGGCGACGGGGGTAGCTTTTATGACTATTTCACTAGGGGACGTAGGTGGGTTATTTTTTTTGCTACGTTCAAAAAAATAACCCGATAGCTTATTTTTGTTGAAACTATAAACGTAAGCTAATAATTGACCAGTTTTGTTGCTCTGCATGATCCCTTAGTTTTTCATCAGGATCAACGGCAACTGCGTTATCCACTAGCTTGAGTAAAGGAAGGTCGTTATAAGAGTCACTATAAAACCAGCTGTTTTCCATCGTTTCAGTGGAGGTTTTTAGCCATTCCTCCAGTAATTTTACTTTTCCTTCCTGAAAGCAGGGAATGCCTTCAAACTGTCCCGTGTACCGGCCATCTATAAATTCAGGGGTTGTAGCTAGCAAGTTATCTATTCTAAATAATTTTACAATCGGTTCGGTAACAAAGCGATTAGTTGCTGTAATCACTAGAACAGTATCTCCTTTAAAGCGATGTTTATTAATCAGCCTGATAGCTGGCTTTAATTGGATGGGTTTTATCACTTCTTCTACAAACTGGCTCCTCCATTTGTAAAGTTGCTCGGGATCATGTTTTGCCAAAGGCGCAAGAGAAAATTGTAAAAATTCAACAATATCCAGGTTGCCAAGTTTATAATCCTCGTAAAACTTGGTGTTTGCTGCTTCATATTGGGCTTTATCAACGATTCCTTGGTCAACAAGGAATTGTCCCCATAAAAAATCACTATCGTCTGAAATAAGTGTGTTATCTAAATCAAATATTGCTAATGTCACGGTTGAACCTACCCTAATAAATAATTAAATTAAAAGCTTATAGCATCAGTGTTTGTTTTGTGGAACAATGATGTCATTGATTTTAATACTGACGTGTTCAAATATTTTAACATTGAGACAGCAGGCTATAAATAAGTAGTTATTTTTAATTCACTCTTTAGTTATAAAAATAACACTAGATGTGCTTTGCATTAAGATGGTGTTGTACGAAACATCTATATTTTAAATAAAAGTAGTTAGCTTAAATAATTATGTCTGGTAAAAAACATTGAGCAGGAAGGTTAATTAACAAGGTTGTTTTAAATGATAGACTCGAAAGGATACCGATCTAATGTTGGTATTATCCTTTGTAATGATGAGGGTCGCGTATTTTGGGCTAAGCGTAAAGGCGTTAATTCCTGGCAATTTCCGCAAGGTGGGATTGATTGTAATGAAGATCCTGAAACTGCTATGTATCGAGAATTGTGGGAAGAAACCGGTCTAAAGGCTGAACATGTTCAGTTACTTGGTCGTACTCGTTATTGGTTAAGGTATAAATTACCTGATAAATTTATTAGAAAGAATTCAATGCCTTTATGTATTGGTCAAAAACAAATATGGTTTATTTTGCGGTTGGTGGGCGATATAAGCAAAGTGCGCTTTGATTGTGGTGAAAAGCAGGAGTTTGATGATTGGAAATGGGTCGATTACTGGTATCCTTTAGACGACGTAATCTATTTTAAACGAAAAGTTTATAAAAAAGCGATGTCTGAACTAGGAGATATAATTGTTCACGAGAGTGTACCTGTGGATGCGAAAGGCTATCTTACTAGATGAGTAAATTATTTAAGAAATTTTTTTAGATTGCTAATAATATAACCTAAATTCTACAAGCCATATAAACCACGCAATAACCATAATTATTTAATCAATACTGGCTATGTTTTTTCGCCTGTCATTTTTCTCTAGTCTCAAAGCAGTGGAGAGATGGAAACCATTGCTTTTATTACTGGGACTAATCTGATTCAGCAAGTCCTATTAAGTGGATGGTTTCACCATGTTTTATCTGATTTATAATTAAAATGACAGTCCTGATAACCTATTAAAACCTTTTACGACAAAGAGGTTAATATGTCCCAAGGCTATCACACGAATGCAAAAAAATAATTTTAATTAAGCATAGTTAAATGGCCTGATTCTCTGGCGTATCGGGCGTAAGCACAGTCGTACCATTGGTTGGACGAAGCCGCTAGCGCGGAGAAAAAGAGCAAGTCCGTAATATGAATAAAACACACCTTAATTTTCTGATCAAAAAAGATTAGAATCACTAAATCTCTCCAAGGAAAATATCTGCTCAATGTC
>JAKIVF010000179.1 GCA_021647145.1 Methylococcaceae bacterium
AGCTTCTTCAGAACAGACTAATGAAATAGCGACTCCATCTGTACCTGCTCTACCAGTCCTCCCTATTCGATGAATATAATCTTCTGCTACAGTCGGTAAATCAAAATTAATCACATGGGGTAGCTGTTGTATATCCAGTCCGCGTGCTGCAACATCCGTAGCAATTAAAGCGATTATTTTACCATTTTTAAAACTTTCTAAAGCTCTGGATCTTACACCTTGGCTTTTATCTCCATGTAAAGTACTACAGCGGATACCATCTTTCATTAGTTGTTTACATAAACGATCAGCACCATGTTTAGTTCGAACAAAAATTAAAACTTGCTGCCAATTTCCATCCCCTATTAACCAGGAAATTAATTCACGTTTGTATTCCCTTTTTATCCCATAAATAACCTGGGAAATATTTTCAGCCGTGATATTTTCTTTAGCAACAGATATTTCAATCGGCCTAATTAATATTTCAGATGCCAAAAGTTTAATGTCTTTAGAATATGTTGCTGAAAATAATAAATTTTGACGTTGTTTAGGCAATACCCCAATAATCTTTTTTATATCTTTAACAAAGCCCATATCCAGCATGCGGTCTGCCTCATCTAAGACAAAAAATTGTACTTCAGAGAGATCAATTATATTTTGATACATTAGATCAAGTAGTCGGCCTGGAGTGGCAACAAGAATATCTACCCCTTGTTGTAATCGCTTTATTTGTGAGTTGATATTAACACCCCCGAAAATGACTTCAGAAATTAAAGGCACATGCTTACCATACTTGTTAAAACTTTGCTGTACCTGAGCAGCCAATTCACGTGTAGGTGTTAAAATTAAGGCCCTGATAGGATGAGGAGGGGTGGGCAAAGTTTGGGAGCTCAAAAGTTCTAACAAAGGTAAAGCAAAGCTAGCTGTTTTACCCGTACCCGTTTGAGCCCCAGCAATAATATCTTTCCCTTGTAAAATCAAAGGAATAGTTTTCTTTTGAATCGGTGTCGGATTGTTATAACCTTGATCTAAAAGTGCCCTTTGTAAAGGTTCAGATAGGTTTAGTTGATTAAATGACATGTAAGGTATTATAATTTTTCATTATGACAGTATTATTTCTTAAAATCATAGTAATAAATTTATCATAACAACTTTTAAAATGAAAAACTTATCACTGCAAGACCAGCTTTTGAAAGCTGGTTTAACCAGCAACAATAAAGCCAAACAAGTAAGAGCAGAAAAAAGAAAACAAACAAAGCAGCAGCAGAAAAATAAAACTGAATTTGTTAATGAAGCCAAACAATCGTCACAAGAAAACAAAGGCAAGCAAGTAGAAAAAGATAGACAATTAAATAGGCAACGCGACCAAGAAGCAGAAAAAAAACAAATTGCTGATCAGATAATTCAGCTAATTAATTTAAATAAATTACCAAAAGATAATAATGGTGAGGCTTATAACTTTACTGATGAAAAAAAAGTTAAATCTATTTATATCAGTGAAGATATACGAAATAGCATTATTAACGGTAAATTAGCAATAGTTAAATTGAGAAAAACTTACGAAGTTGTGTCCGTAAAAGTTGCTGAAAAAATAAAACAACGTGATGAACATATTGTCATTGTTATGTTCTCTGATAACCCATCATCTATTGAAGATGACGAATATTCAGCATTCGAGGTGCCCGACGATCTGATATGGTAAATAGCTAGGGCTTAATTGGATTCTCTATAGGAGCGAGGGTATTTTTATCCTCGCTCAAAATTTGTCCTTAGGTTTGGTTTTCCTGTTCATTTATGGCATGTAGTAAAGCTAATGAAACACCTTGTGCAGCAAGTTTAATTTCATCAAGCGTAGGATAAGAAGGAGCGATTCGTATATGTTTATCGTCAGGATCAGAGCCATAAGGGAAAGTAGCTCCTGCTGGTGTAAGGATGATTCCTGCATTCTTTGCAAGTTCTACCGTTCTTTTTGCTAAACCAGTAGGTGTTATTAAATTAATAAAATACCCTCCTAAAGGTTTACTCCAGCTTACATTATTTAATTTGCCAAGATATTCTTCGAAAATAGAATCTACAGCATCAAATTTTGGTTTAAGAATTAAGCGATGTTGGTTCATAAGGTTATCTATACCGACAGAATTCTGAAAGAAGTGAAGATGACGTAATTGATTAAGTTTATCAGGTCCAATACTTCTGATTGAAACACATTGTTCCCACCAGTTAATATTTGAAAGTGAAGACGCAAGAATTGCAAGTCCAGAACCAGCAAAAGTCATTTTAGACGTAGAAGCAAAAACAATTGCACGGTCTGGGTGTCCAGCAGACTGACACAAATCTATTATATTTGGAATAGTAATACGTTGTTCTGTTAAATGATGAAACCGATAGGCATCATCCCAAAAGAGTCTGAAATCAGAAGCAGCAGCATTCATTGATGCTAGTCTATTAATTGTTTCTTCAGAGTAGATAGTACCCGTCGGGTTGTTATACTTTGGTACACACCAGATTCCTTTAATTGATGCATCGTTACTGACTAATGACTCTACTAAATCCATATCAGGGCCATCTTCAAGCAAAGGAACATTGATCATGTTGATTCCAAATGCTTCTAGAATCGAAAAATGTCGATCATAACCAGGGACTGGACACAAAAAAGTGATTGGTTTGCTGCTTAACCATGGTGGATTGTCAGGCGTGCCGTGAAGTAAAGCAAATACTATGGCATCATGCATTAATGACAAGCTAGAATTTCCTTCAACTACAACTTGATTGCTTGGAACTTCAAGCAATGAGGAAAAAAAATCACGTACTTCAGGCAATCCAAGTTGAATACCATAATTACGACAATCAATTCCGTTACTTGTAATCTGATTTGATATGTCAGTTTTATTAAGCATAGAAAGGGACAAATCAAGTTGTTCAGGTGATGGTTTGCCTCTGGACATATCCAGTTTCAGGTTCAATTTAGTAAATTCTTGGTAATCGTTATGCATTTATAATATAAGGGAATGGTTATGAGTTGGACAATATATTTATTGAGAATTCAAAGCAATATTAATTATAGCTTATTAGACCCGTTATCAGTATTCTATACGATGAATAAAAGCTTGGAAAATAAAATAGGAGAGAATGTACAAATAAAATATTATTAGCTCTTTTCTACTTCCAAGATAAATGGGATCAGATACACATTAAATATTGCTCTGAGGGGTTTGCGTGGCTAAAGGAATTACCCAGCCTAGTTCCTTACAAAGGTTTATCAGCAGCGACTGATGTTTTGAAATATATTAAAAAATTTATGAAACCAAGCAGAAAATTAAAAAGGATGGGAAAATCATCAAAATATATAAGAATTCGCATTCGATACAATATCTGTGGTTAATATAAAAAGCAGCATATGGGATATAAGCATATGAAAGTTATATTAACACTACTGTTAATATGTAATATTGCGGTTGCAAAGGATTCTGATACTACACCAAAGATTATTGAAACTATTGATACTCCTAAAGGTTATAAGGTTGTAATCTATGATAAAAGGTATTCATTTGTAGTGCCTGAAAAATACGATGTTAAACGCACAGACACAGGGTATCTTTTTATAGTAACGCTCGAAAATAAGGGCTTAGTCGGTGTGTATGAAACACCGACTTTTAACAAACCAGAAGATTACGGACTCAATATCACTAGAAGGAAATTGGTATCTGCTTTTTATGATCCAACATACATTGGCAATAAAGATGTTATTGCCACGAGAAAAGAGATTTTTAAATCGTCGTCAAATATTACTGTTTATAAAAGGGATGGGTTTATATTTTTTAGACGATTTACAAATGAAGAACCGTTTATTACTATTTCTAGCCCTATAAATGACGATATTATAAATGCGGGGTTTTCTACCAACAATGAAGAATTTATAATGAATTTCATCAAGTCATTTAGGGTGAAATAACAACGATCACACCTTACCACATAGCAATCGAGGTAAGAGCATTATTCTGGTATATGGCACTACCTTTTTAAAGAATCAAGATATATTTTAATAATATATCAATAGGCTAGTCAGCTATCAATCATCAGCATAGACTACGTGTTTTAGCCGTTTGAGGAGGCAGACTTAACCGTAAGAAACTAATACTTAACCTGGATTAAAATCCAAAGTACATAATGCTTTAGCTGCATGCAACTGACCATTTAATAAACAGTTTTTCAGTTTTTCTGTCCGCTCCATATAATCATCTGTAAGCTCTTTAAATGCTTCGGGTAAATGATGTTTTTCTAATTGAGATAAATGACCATCAAAAGCTGCTGATACACTTAAAAGGTCTAATAAAAAATAACGTTCTTCTGTTGAAACTTGATCTAAAAGCAATAAAAAATCATCCCAATTATCATATTCACAATTTTGTTCAATCTTAAAAGTATCTGTTAGTCTGAGTAATAAGATCAGCATATTAGGATGATAGTTTTGCGCAAGTACCATCATCGTTGCGATTGCTCTGATGGATCCTTCGCGTGCTTTAGGGCTAAGTTTTTCAATAAATGTATCTGTTAGCATATCATTAACAATATGGGCGGCTAGTTTATTGCCAAAGAGTCTCAGTCGAGCTTCTCGAGCTACTTTGTATATAGTAAATGCATCCCATAAACCGGTAATTGGGATGGCTACCCAGCTAAATGCAGCACGGGTTTCACCTTTTCCTAAAAAACGAATTAATACAAATTTAACTGCTAAACCACTTAACAGAACTTTTACTTTGTATAAAAGAGCGACAAAAAATAGTTTAGATTTTGCATCAGTGTTCCCATATAGTCCCTACCCAGGAACTAACCGAGCCATCAAGGTACACATAAGGTCAGCCAGCGGTTTTCCGGTGATGATTGCATTTTGAACGGCTCGAATAGTATATGAGCTGATACG
>JAKIVF010000180.1 GCA_021647145.1 Methylococcaceae bacterium
TTATTTCGGTGCTTGCAGCTAGTTTAGCTGCAAAAACATCACTTGCCGAAGCGACTATGCTAGCGAATATGGGAGCCGGTATTGTTGTTGGTAAGTTAGGAACTGCAACAGTAAGTACCGAAGAACTTGAATATGTCTTGCAAGGACAGCGTGCGCATCATCGAGGTGTCGGTACTTTGAAAGAGGTGATGGATGCCAGCCAATCTGCAAAGAAGGATGGTGAGAAAATTGTTCTGACCAACGGATGTTTTGATATTTTACATCCAGGACATATCCGTTATTTACAACAAGCCAAAGAGTTAGGAGATAGGCTTGTTGTTTTAGTAAATAGCGATGAGTCAGTTAAAAGACTGAAAGGGCCAGAACGTCCCGTCAATAATCTTGAATATAGAATGGAAATGCTGGCGGCTTTAGAATGTGTTGATTGGGTTGTGCCTTTTGAAAATGACACGCCAAAGCAAGAAATTGATCAGTTATTACCCGATATTTTAGCAAAAGGAGGAGATTATACGGATATTACAACAATAGCAGGGCACGAAAGTGTTTTGGCAAATGGAGGTGAAGTAAAACTATTGTCTTTTATAGAAGGTCACTCAACCACAGCTATTATTAATTCGATTCGGAAGGATGAAAGTGAATAAAGAAGAAATCTTAGATAGGGCAAAACAATATTGGTTATTGGCCCGTTTTGATAAACCAATAGGAATATTGATCTTACTATGGCCAGCTTTGTGGGCACTATGGGTTGCAAGTAAAGGAAAGCCGGATTTATTTGTTTTATTAATTATTTGTTCAGGTGTTGTTTTAATGCGTGCAGCTGGGTGTGTGATAAATGATTATGCTGATCGAGAGTTTGACCCTTTGGTTGAACGTACAAAACAAAGACCCATTGCCGCGGGTAAAGTTAAGCCCAAAGAAGCGTTAATTTTGTTTTTATGCCTATGCTTAACTGCTTTTTTTTTAGTTATGCAGCTAAACTTAATGACCATTATGCTCTCGTTTATTGCTGCATTTTTGGCTGCCAGCTACCCGTTTATGAAGCGTTATACCAACTTACCACAAGCCTATCTAGGTATTGCTTTCGGTTTTGCAGTACCCATGTCATTTAGTGCGCAAACAAATACCATTCCTGCTGTGGCCTGGATAATGTATCTAGCCGTTATGTTGTGGGCATTGGTCTATGACACTATGTATGCGATGGTCGATAAAGAAGATGATTTAAAAATAGGGGTTAAATCGACAGCCATATTATTTGGTGATAAAGACCGTGAAATAATGGCAGGGCTTCAGTTGATAATTATTGGTCTTTTAATCTATATAGGCATGCTACAGAACTTGGGGCACTTTTATTATATTGGGGTTGCGATAGCTTTTGGTTTATCAATTTACCAGCAAAAATTAATTTTTAATCGAGAAAAAGCCTTCTGTTTCAAAGCATTTTTAAATAGTAATTATTTTGGGATGGTAATTTTTCTTGGCTTGTTTTTTGATTATTTAGGATCATAGGTAGAATGTTAGAATAGAGCCAAATCAAATGCTGCCTTTAGAAAATTAGTAAGGAAGAGGGAAAGATACAATAGATAATTGAATATTAATTTTCAAGGTTGGGAATTCTTGTTTTTATCAGACAATCATAAAATTTAACTTTTGTATGTCTATTTCGCTTATGAACCTAATAAAATTATTTGCTGTTTATTCAGAAATAATGAATGATTATATACTTTGATAAACAGGAAGAGAGAGCCAATGAGATTTTTAACAACACTGTTTTTACTATTAACACTCAGTCCTCTCCTAAATGCTGAAACCTTTAAAAGTAAAGTTGTTGACATAACGGACGGAGATACATTTACAGTTGTAGTAGATAATCAAACAATAAAAATTAGAATGTATGGTATTGATGCTCCAGAAATAGGGCAACCATTTGGGCAACGTGCAAAAGATGGCTTATTTTAGCTTATTTTTAATCAGCAAGTTCAAATAAAAATAGAGGAGCGTGGTCGAGATGGTTTAACAATTGGAAAAGTAACTAAGGTTACTAGTAATGTGGATGTAGGTGCATCTTTAGTTGCATATGGTCATGCTTGGGCAAACAGAAGATATATTACAGACCCCTATCTTATTTCTCTTGAAGAAAAGGCAAAAGAGAAACAGATTGGTCTATGGGCTTTACCAATAAAAGATAGATCTCCACCGTGGGCTTGGAAAAATGCTGAAAAATATAAGAATTTAAAGTTTGTTTTTAAAGATAGAGTTCCTTCTTCAAAGCATTTCGACTCCTTAAGTGAACACGATTTACCTGTACCAACATCAGAAGGTCAAGATACACTACGATCGGATTCGCCAATTAACACTAATGATAATTATGACTCTTCAAGGAGCAGCCAAAGAAAAAATGGGTGTGGAGGTCGTGGTGGCCCAAGGTTTCGAAAAGATAACGGTCAGTGTGCTAGTTGGAGAGATGTAAAGTAATAGTGCAATATTAGATGACTCATGTTACACGACACTCTGGTGATGCCGAAAATTTTCAATAAAACAGGTCTTTGTGTTCCCCTTAAGTCAGCCAATGGTGGAGTGTTATAATGCGCCTCCACAGCTACTACCTTGTCCAGCGGTACAACCATAACAATGTTGCAACGTTTTTATTGATTGTCCTGTCAATGATTGTTGGGTCAGATCATTTAAATGGATTTTTTGTTTGGCTGAGCCTAAAGGTAAGTCCAGCATTTGATTAAAATCACAATCATAAACATAGCCTTGCCAGTCAACACTTAAGGTGTTTTTACACATGACTTGATCAAGGTTTTCTGGCTGAAAGTTATCTTCTAACAATTGTAAATATTGATAAAACTCCCCTTTGCTGATTAAAACACTGCCAAACCGTTGGATAGGTAAGTTGGTCATAGCAAACAATTGATTAAAGACCACATCGAATTGTTCCTTTAAATGCTCTTTATAGGATAGTTCCAGAGTCTTTTGCTCGGGTGGTAAGGTTGCACCTTGAGGGTTAAAGACCAGGTTTAAAATTAAATCTGAATTATTTTTGCCATAACCTAGTTGGTTTAATTTTTTTAGTGCAGCGATACTGGCATTAAATGTTCCTTTGCCTCGCTGTTTATCAACATTATCTTCCATATAGCAAGGTAGAGAGGCGACTATTTCAACCTGGTTTTCAGCTAAAAAACTAGCAATATCTTGGAAATCAGGCTCCATTAAAATAGTTAAATTACAACGATCTATTATCTTTACATCTTTGTCTAATGCCGCTTGCACTAAATACTTAAAATGTGGGTTCATTTCTGGTGCTCCACCTGTTAAATCAAGTGTAGAAATGTTATGTAAATCAATAAATTGTAATAGTTGGTTAATGGTTTCCCTATCCATTAACTCAGTTCGGTTTGGGCCAGCGTTAACGTGACAATGCGTACAGCTTAGGTTACATAAATAGCCAAGATTTACCTGTAATACCTCAAGATTATTTCGACTAATTGAGGGAAAGGTGGTCTTTTTTAAAAGCGGTAAAGTATTGTGCATATTTATTTTTCGCTAAAGTAGATATCACCATAATAAGATATTGCGTTGCCCTTGGCATTGTCTGTATCAGTCATTAAGGCAACGGCATCAATATAACGTATATCTGAACCAAATTGTTGTTTTAAATCAAGAAAGATATTTCTTTTTTCCTGATACCACGTGCCTGTCTTATCATCTGTGGAACGGATGGCAATCATCATTGCATTACTTCCAGCAAAAGCATTTGACCAAACGGTGTTTTTTGCAGTATTACTTGCCCAGACATAATTGATAGCTTTGGTTTTCCAAAATGCCCAGCCTCCATCCACAACAACATATAGTCTCGCACTATAATCATCACCCGATTTGTTTTGTTCATCAATTTTACCTAAGCGGTTATCAATACGCCAACGCCAGTTTAAATAAGGTGTTTTAAGTAAGTCAATTCGTTGTTCTTTAAATAGACCAGAAGCACCTGAATGACTTTCCGCTTTTAGAACACGATCATTATTAAGTTTTACTATTTGATAATTAGTACTTCCAGAAAAAATTTTATTCTTCCATTGATTCATATTGCCAGTTGAAAACTTCCCGATTTGGAGTGTTTGGTCGCTTTCTGAAAAGGCTAGATTGGAATTTAGGATAATGGCAAGTCCTAGAAAGAGATTTTTCATGATTTTAAATGATAACAAAAGAGTTGATGGAAATGAGTCGGGTAAACAATAAAAACCTTACTAATATTTTGCAGTCTACCGAATATTTATAGCAATAAAAGCTAGGATTTGACTGATTTTTAAATTTTTTATGGGAAAATTAAAGATAGTACTAGATATTTTTTTGTAGAGTGTATAGAATGCACGGCTGTATTAGCTCATCAGTAAATGCCTCGGTGGCGAAATTGGTAGACGCACGGGACTTAAAATCCCGCGGTGGCAACACCGTGCCGGTTCGATTCCGGCCCGAGGCACCATTGAATCTTAAAGGGCTGTAACGGTTCATGACTTTTCCTTGCTTTTCTGGTGATATGAAAGAAGCTATAAATAGCTTTTTTCCTCAATGACTGTCATTTACTAACTTCTATTTATTCTCAATTTCTTAACCTCTAATCCCAACTCTTTACGTTCATTTAGAATTTCTCTTTGACACTTCTTCCCGTTGGTTCATTGATGCTTGGTTATTCCATGTTTAGAACTTTAAAAGCGAGTTCAGTAACCGGCGTTTTTCAAGCTAGTTGTCGCCTAAAGTTGTAAAATTATGCCGCCTCTTTTCTTTCCTTTTCAGCTTTTTGATTATCTGGGTTTAAATGCACTTCTTTAATCTTATCCCAGTTTCTTATTTCA
>JAKIVF010000028.1 GCA_021647145.1 Methylococcaceae bacterium
AAATTCACTGATCTAATGAACCTTGCTAAAAAGCAACTTTTTAAACAAATTAATGAACAGAAAACAGCCTGATTTCTTGTATTAGAATTAAACGCTGTTCAGACTCATTTGTTAATTGGAAAATACTGTCTTCCCTATTTTGGGAGATATGTTATTAGAATATTTCAATATTATTGATATGACTAACCTGATCTAAAATTGAAGCAATAGCATTATAATAGACTACTTTGTTACGTCCTGTTTCTTTAGCATAATATAAGGCTTGGTCAGCGTGGTCTAATAATGTATTGGGTGATTGAATGGAATCAAGAAAAATGTAGCCAGCACTCACCGTGATCTTGCCTACTTGGGGGAACCTATAGGTTTCTATTGTTTTTCTAAATCTGTTTAAAGCTGTTTCAGCACCTTTTCTATCACAACCGGTTAGAACAATTATAAATTCTTCGCCACCAAATCTGAATAGAATGTCTGAATATCGGAATTCAGATAACATAAGACGCGAAAATAATAATAAAACTTCATCCCCCATAAGATGCCCATATTTGTCATTTACCTGTTTGAAATGATCTATATCAAGTATTGCAATCCATGAGTTTTTATCATTATTACGAGCTTTCTTAGACTGTAGCTTTGAATGATTGATAATATTTTCAAGGTTGTTATCAAAGGTATGTCTATTTAACAAACCGGTTAATTGGTCTCGATCTTTTTCATCAATAATTTTTAATAAGTTACTATAAACCTTCAGTAAGCTAAGGACATAGCTCCAATTTTCTGGGTTGATATTTTGCCAATCAATAACTAAAATCCTTTGAGCATTAGCTATGTTGTGAATGGGAAAAACTGTTTGCTGAATATCATTTCTCAATAAACCTTGATAATTTTCACTTTTTATTTGTTCTGGAGAGGGATACTGCTTCACCCTTTGATAAAATGGAATGAGTGTGCTCAATATATCTAAAACATCTTTTAATAATAGTTTTTTAGTAGATTTATTATCGATGTTTCCATAAACTTCATAAAGGTTTACCTTATGTACCCCTTGGATATTTTTCAGTTTTTTAATCAAGGTACGGGTAAGAAGAACGTAGTCTTTATTTGCTGTCAGATCAATAATTGATTTTAGCTTGGTCTCATTATCAACTAGACATGGACGGCTATTCTTAGTAATTTCCATTTGTCTTAAGCAATATTAAATATTGAAAATTTCTATAAAAGGACTTGGTTTACTATAATGATAACCCTGAGCATAATCGACACCAATTTCTTTTAAAATATCCACAATCTTCTGGTTTTCAACAAATTCTGCAATTGTTTTTTTACCCATCACCTGGCCAATTTCATTAATAGACTTAACCATTGCTCTATCAATAGGGTCTTTTTCAATATCTTTAACAAACATACCGTCAATTTTAAGAAATTCCACCGGAAGATTTTTTAAGTATGCAAAGGATGATAATCCACTGCCAAAATCATCTAGTGAAAATCGTACGCCAATTTGCTGTAAACCAGAGATAAGAGACTGTGCTTGAGATAAATTATTAATAGCAGACGTTTCGGTTATTTCAAAAACCAGTTTGTCGGTTGGAAATTTTAATCTGTTAATCAACTTTATAATAAAAGGAAGTAGACTTGCATCTGCCAGGCTTTGTCCCGAAAGGTTAATACTAAAGCTTTCTAATTCATCCAGAACAGCTTTATGTTCATTAAACCAAAGTAATGTGTGCTCTATCACCCAGCAATCAATTTTTGTGGCTAAATTAAATCGCTCTGCTGCGGGCAAAAACACACCAGGAGGTATAATAGACTTATCTTTATCAACTAAGCGTAGTAAAACTTCATACTTTGGTAGGCTGAAAGTAGAACCTAATGACACAATTTTTTGTGCATAGAGTGCAAATTTATTTGAAACTAAGGCATCTTCAATTTTAGTTAGCCATTGACGCTCCTCTGTCTTTTTATTGAGGTATTTGTCATCCTTACAAAATAAATAAACTTTATTTCTACCTGTGTTTTTTGCTGCATAACAAGCAGTGTCGGCTAATTTTAATACTTGCGGTGCCCGGTCACCCTTTTTTATGGTGACGACACCTATACTCGAACCTACTTTTAACGTTTTTTTGTCCCAAACAAGTTGAAATTCACTGATACACTGCCGTAAAACTTCTGCTATTTGAAGTGCTTTCGCTTGTTCGCAATGTGGCAAAACAAGAGCAAATTCATCACCACCTAAACGAGCCAGTTTGTCATGTTTTCTTCCAACTTGTTTCATCAAGCTGCTTAATTGACGTAATAGTTCATCACCTGCTAAGTGTCCTGCTGTATCATTAACATTTTTAAAATGATCTAAATCAATAAAACATAAAGCATGCGTTTCACGTTCTTCTGTGCTTCTTAAAATTGAATTTAGATGAAGTTCAAATTCATACCGATTTATTAAACCTGTTAAAGGATCATGTGATGCCCTGTAAGCATTATCTTTTGCGATTTTTCTTTCTTTAGTGATATCTTCTTGAGTAGAAATAAAATGAGTGGCCAGACCCACTTCATCATTAATAGGTGTAATGGTTTCTCTAACCCAGTATAACTCCCCATTTTTCTTCTTATTTTGCAAGGAACCATTCCATGCTTTACCTAGTTTTAATTGCTCCCATACTTCAGGATGATCTGTTAGGGAGTTGATATTTGATCTTAATAAGGAAATATGTTCACCAATGATTTCATTTTTTTTATAGCCTGTGATTGTTTCAACCTGAGGGTTTATATATTCTACAATACCCTCAATATTAGCCATTACAACAAGGTTGGGGCTTTGTTTTACAGCAGTAGAGAGCTTATTTAACTCCCTTTGGTATTTTATTCGTTCAGAAATATCTCTTAAAAAACATGAAAAATATTGTTGATGATTTGACCTCCAGGTAGAAAGAGAAAGTTCTACAGGAAAAATAGCCCCATTTTTTTTCATACCTTTAGCTTGAAGGGGGTATTTAAGGGGCTTAAAGTTTTTAGTTTTATCGGGTTGTATAAGTTCTTGTAAATGCTTATTTAAGTATTCCTCAGAAATCAGTTTATTAATTGAATGACCTAAAATTTCATTTTCTGTATAGCCAAAAACCACGCTTGCTGCACGATTCCAAAACATTATTTCACCTAAATGATTTGCTGTAACAATGGCATCATTTGCTGATTCTGCAATAGCTTGAAATTTAGATTCAGATTCTCGTAATGATTTTTCTGCAGTAATCTTCTGTATTAAGACTTTTAAACGATGTTCTAATAAATTCCAATTAACAGGTTTTTGAATATAATCTTCTGCACCCGCATTAAATGTATTATCAATAACTGACTGATCATCCAATGCAGTCACAATAATAATAGGAATTGAATTTATGTGAGGGTTCGAATGATTTTTTAGCTGACGACAAGCTTCAAACCCATCAAGGTCAGGCATAGATGCATCCATCAACACAAGTAGTGGTTGTTCTTTACAGCATGCTTCAACAGCTTCTGTGCCAGTTGCTGCAGTAATCACTAGATAGCCTGAATTCTCTAGTCTTTTAGCTAAAATAGCAGAGGTGACCTTGTCATCTTCTGCGACTAAGATTAAGGGTTCAGGTTGATCAATAGGCATGATTCTTTTTTCCTTAAGATAATTCAATAATAGTTTGTTCTGTGAGATTATCTAACTGGCAGATCAAGTCTTCTCCTGGTTTTATATTTTCTTTGCCTTGTTTTTCTATTACCCCTAAAATATAAAATAATGCATCTGCACCCATCGTGCCTGATGCTCCTTTAATTTTATGTGCAACTTTTGCTAATTCTTTTAAATTATTTTTTTGTGATAAATCTTTAAGTTGTTGAACTGAATCAGATAACGATTGAAGATAAGCTTGCACAATTTCATCAAAACAATCACCTACCGCTTCTTTTTGATCAGTCAGGTACTTCTTATTAATAATCGGGTGTTGTTCAGTTTTTGTTTCTGTTTTTATTTCTGTTTTTATTTCTGATTCAAGAACAGCATTTTGTTTATCAGAGTTTTTAACCCATTTTAAAATTATTTTTGATAGGTTGACACCTTTAAAAGGCTTAGGCAAAAAATCATTCATTCCTACTTCTAAGCATCTATTTTGATCTTCTTTCATCGCATCTGCGGTAACAGCTATAATTGGAATTCCAGCATCATCTGTTTTTCTTGCTCTAATAGCTAATGTCGTTTCAAATCCATCCAACTCTGGCATATGACAGTCCATTAAAATCAGATCATAGGGTTGCTGATCAAGTTTTTCCAAAACTAGTAATCCATTTTCAACACAATCGACTGCTGCCCCCATTTGTTTTAGCATATTAATAATTACCGCTTGGTTAATAGCATAATCTTCTGCTACTAATAGATTAATACCTTGAAGTATTAATCTTTTTTCGGGAGAGTCATCTAGTGTCTTTGCCTGTTTGAAATCTCGTGTATTAGAAAAAATATTTTGACATGCATGCAATAATGCTGATTGCTTAACTGGTTTAGGTAGAACATGAACAATATTAGATAATTTTGCTTGTTGAATTTTTACACTATCAGACCAGGAGGAAAGTATGATGATGGGGATACTTTTTAAAAGCGTATCGTTTGCCATTATTTTAGCAATTGCTAATCCATTTTTCTCCAGCATGTTGTATTCTAATAAAACCAAATCTATTGGCATTTTAATTTTGTGTGTTTTTTCAATATAAGCTAAGCCATTAGCTCCACTACTGAAAGGATGAACAACAACAAGTTCTTCCTGCTGTAACTGAGATTTAATGATATGGAGGTTAATGCGGTTGTCATCAATTACAACAATTTGCTTTTCAGAAACAATAGGTGCTGAATCATAATCGGCTGTTAAAAAGTTATCTTTGTTTTTCTGTTTTTTTTGTTTTTCTAATTGTAATTCAACCCAAAAACATGAGCCACGGCCATATGTACTTTCAACCCCTGTAATACCCCCCATTAATTCAGATAAACGTTGAACAATAGATAGTCCTAGCCCACTACCCCCATATTTTCGAGTGGTCGACCCATCAGCTTGAACAAAAGGTTTGAATAAATCGCTGATTGCGTCCTCCTTTATGCCAATACCTGTATCTTTTATTTCAATCCGTAAATTGACATGATTTTCTGCATCATTGAGACAAATTATTTTAACTTCTATATGGCCTTGTTTAGTGAATTTAACAGCATTACCAATTAAATTAACCAGAATTTGTCGCAACCTAACGGGATCCCCTTTTAATAATAAAGGTTGTGAAGGTGGTGAAAAATGGGCAAGTAATTCAACTCCTTTTTCCTGAGCTAGAGGAGCAAAAGCTTCGATGGTATCAAATAAAATATTTTCTAAATTTAAATCCATAATTTCCAAGGAAATTTTTCCTGATTCAATTTTAGATAAATCCAGAATATCATTTAATATTTGTAATAATGCATCGCCTGAACGATAAATTGTCTCGGCATAGTTTTTTTGCTGTTCATCTAAACTGCTTTGTAATAATAGTTCTGTCATGCCTAGTACACCATTCATTGGCGTGCGAATTTCATGACTCATTGTTGCTAAAAACTCGGATTTATAACGACTGGCTAGTTCTAGCTCTTGTGCTTTTTCTTCTATCTGTTTTTTTGTTATTTGCAGCGTTTTGTTTTTTTCTTCTATCTCCCGTTTCTGTTGTTCCATCTCATAATGACTTAGTTGTAATGCCTGTTTTTGTTTTTCTAATTCATTTGTTTGCTGTTGAGTTTGTTCTAATAAAATTTGGCTATGTGTTCTGTTTTCTGCTGACAATAAGCTGATTGCAACTGAAGATGCTATTGTTTGTAAATATTGCACCTGAATGTCAGAAAAATCAGTAACAGACCCAAGTTCAATCACTGCAATGACCTTATGAACATTTATTAAAGGAATAACAATAAGGCTTTGAGGGGAATGTTTGCCTAAACCGGAAGTGATTTGAATATAATCTTTGGGCATATGGCTAAAGCGAATTATTTTCTTTTCTAATGCTGCTTGACCAATAATACCTTCTCCCAGCTTGAATGTCTTTTTAGTTATCATTTGGCTGTCAAATGCATAACTACCTGATAGATATAGATTATTATTCTTATCTGTAATGTAGATGGCTCCAATTTGTGCATTCAAATAATTACAAATAAATAAAATTGCTTTTTCAGCAACTACTTCAGTACCTAAGTCGCCTTGTATATATTCATTCAGTTCCGCCTGACCTTTCTGATACCAGTTTTGGGTCGTTGATTCTTCTGTTACTTCTCGTAAAGAATCAGTCATTTTTATAATCGCTGATCCCAATGGTGTTTTTCTTAAAATTTCAGGTAACTCTGCTTGCGAAAAATCACCTTCAGCTATCTTAAAAGCTTTGTCTATCACAAGTTGTGTTGTGTTTTTAGACGTACGAAGAGCGTCAGTCATTTCGTTGATCGCATTACCTAGTTGATCTTCTGATGAATGAGTTGCAATATTATTAGAATAATCTCCTTGTGCAATTAAAGTAGCATGCTCAATCGTTGACTGCATGTTTTTCATCAGACTTTTAGATGACTGTACGATTTCATTTACTTCATCTTTTCCATTATATTTAATCTGTGCGTCAACTGCTTGACCTAAAGCGAGTTGTTTAAGTTGAACTGCTACGGATGATAAACTAGAGGTTACTTGACCAATAAATTGCCAGGCTACACCTATAACAAGTAACAATGCTAATAAAGCGGTAGTGATAAAGATAGCGGTAAAACTAGCTAACGGGGCAAGTACCACTTCTTTGTTATGATAAGCGAATAATTTCCAGGTTCGTTGAACATGACCGGGCAAAACAAAGACTTTTTTATAAACAATAACATCTTCTTTTGTACTAAAGACACCTTGAATCTGATCTTTAACCTGTTCAAAGATAGAGGGGTCTTCCATTGCTAAAGAACTGGCTTTAGCTGAAATACCAATAAAAGTTTTATTGATATCAGAATGATATAAATATTCCCCTTTATAATTAGTCAACACTGTTTTATGATGAGAGTTATTACTATTTTCAGAAGACCGGATGACATTAAGAACAGTATCGCCATACATATTTAAGATTAAGATGCCTCGTCTAACACCATCTTGGTCAATGATAGGCGTTGCTACTCGAATAACTAAAGTTAAGGGCTTACTTGGCTTACCCTTTTCTTTATTTAAATCCAGGTCGGAGAAATAAATATCGCCTTTGTTAAGTGCTAATGTTTGCTTAAAATAATACCGACTAGATTTATCCTGCAATTCATCATGGTTGATAATGTTGCTCCCCCCCGTTTTATTGTTATAGTCAACACGAATAATTTCTTTACCTTTTTCATCAATCAGACGAATGGCTTTATAGTTTTGTTTTGATTCAAGAAACGAAACAAAGGCATCGGTCATTCTATTTTCCCAGAGTGCCCTGTTTTTATCCTCATTCATCTTACTCCACTGTAAATAACGCTCCATAATGTAGAATTCAGATAAAAAATTTAAATCTTCGGGGGCTTGTTGTAGCTTTATATGGATTTGGTCGGATAAATTTTCTAATTTGTCTTGTTGGACTTGAATGGCATTGTTGTATAAGCTTTCAGCTGCTGTACTATAGCCATAATAGCCCACAACCGATAAAGGGGTAATAATGGCAAAACAGAAAAGCAGACTAAACTTAAATCGTAACGTGTTTGTTTTAAAGTTGAAAAAATGTTTCATTGTCTCGATTTATTTAGTTTAGCGTTCTGATTTTTTTTATTTTTCGTAAGGTCCAGCCCATTAACTGCAAAACATCTGCTGGGTATTTGTCATGATAAATATTTGCAGCGGGAGTCACTTTGCTAATTCTTAAATAAGCTTTGATAGGCTGTAACTCTGAAATAATCACTCCTGTCAATCCAAAAACATCGCTAGGGGTGATATTTGTTATTTTGATAGAGCTTAAATCAATAGATTCTACGCCAGCTATTCTTTGTAAGCGCTTTACTTCCTCTAATAATTGTAAGGCAACTTTAAAAACATCCTTAGGTATTGCATCTTCGTTTCTGTTGGGTGGACTAGTTCGTTCACGAATACTTAATTCACCTAATATGGTGTTAATCTCTTCTAATATGCGCATGTTTTGGGCAAAAACATAGGAAGGTGTAAAGCTTTTGCCAATAATTCCATCTAGTTGATTTGAAATGGTTTCTAGCAGATGATAATTATCGCTGACTGTTTTTCCAAATTGCTGCTTTACAGGTTGAATTTTTCCATTAACTCCTATCCTGTCTTTTATAATATGCAGTTCGGCCAAAATTCTTATCATTTGTTCATAAACCAAACCAGGGCTAAACTCTTTCAACGGTTGTAAAACAACCTCAGCAACACGAGGAAGTTGTTTATTTGTCCTTAAAATATTGATTTTTACTAAAATTTCATAGCACTTTAGAGATGTATTCCGAGGCCTCATGAAAATCCCTGAATTAGGAGCTTCTGTAGTTTTTGGTGAATTAAAATGTTTTCTAATTAACTCAATTTCTTTATAAATTTCAAGGTTTTTTCTATAGACATCAGAAGGTGTTATTTCTACGAGCCCATATGAAACAGGGCTAAATATCAGCAAAAGTGTAAAAACGAAAATTTTTTTTTGACACATTGTTATTTTCTATAAACGTATATAATTCGGACACATTTAAGTATAGACTAGCTTATGAAAATTATTTTTTAGGATTACTGTACTATTGCTTTACTCTGAGTTTAAATAGGACTAAAATAGTCCTCATTGAAAGGAGAGGTAATGCTAAAGCTGAGTAAGTTGACTGACTATGCAACAGTTATTTTGAGTTATATGGCTAAAGAGCCAACAGTTTTGCATGCTGCACAAGAAGTAGCAGATGTTACAGGGATTGCCTTACCTACAGTGAGCAAGGTTCTTAAAGCTTTAGTTAAATTTAAGGTATTAATCTCTGTTCGGGGAGCTAAAGGTGGTTATTTATTAGCTAGAGCACCGGAAAGGATCACGTTAGCTACGGTTATTAATGCTTTAGAAGGGCCTATTGCTTTAACCGAATGCAGCGTCTCACATAAAGATTGTGGACTTGCTTCCGGTTGTGATATTCAAGGTAATTGGGGCTTGATTAATCAAAAAATTTTTAATGCCTTAGAATCAGTAACACTAGCTGATATGTTATTGCCCGTAAAACAGCCAGAAGAAATATTAATTCCTGTGAGTAGTTTGTATTCCGGGACTACACAGAATGTATATTAAGTAGAGTATTTTATGTCATCAAGTACAGAAGAAATTGAACAACTCATTTCTCAAGAGTATAAACAAGGGTTTGTAACTGAGCTGGAAACAGAGACTTTTCCGCCAGGTTTGGATGAAGAGGTTATAGCTAAATTATCCAAGATTAAAAATGAACCTGATTTTATGTTGGAATATCGCTTAAAGGCATTTCGTCATTGGCAAACGATGAAAAACCCTGATTGGGCGCAGCTCAATGTTGAGCCGATAGATTATCAGGCAATCAGTTATTATTCGGCACCTAAAAGGAAAGAAGATGGGCCTCAAAGTCTGGATGAGGTTGATCCGGAGTTATTAGAAACTTATAAAAAGTTAGGTATCCCTTTAGATGAGCAAGAGCGTTTAGCTGGCGTAGCAGTAGATGCTGTTTTTGACAGTGTTTCTGTAGCCACTACGTTTAAGGGAAAATTAAAAGATGTGGGTGTTATTTTTTGCCCTATTTCTGAAGCGTTACAAGAACACCCTGAATTGGTCAAACAATATTTAGGAACGGTTGTTCCAGAAACAGACAATTTTTTTGCTGCTTTAAATGCAGCTGTCTTTACCGACGGTTCATTTGTTTATATACCAAAAGGTGTACGTTGCCCAATGGAGTTATCAACTTATTTCAGGATTAATGCGGCTAATACTGGACAATTTGAACGGACATTAATCATTGCTGACGAAGGGAGTCACGTCAGTTATTTAGAAGGTTGTACAGCACCAATGCGAGATGAAAACCAGTTGCATGCTGCTGTGGTTGAATTGATCGTTATGGATAATGCCGAGATTAAATACTCTACTGTTCAAAACTGGTATCCAGGTGATGAAAATGGCGTAGGCGGTATTTATAATTTTGTCACTAAACGTGCAGAATGTAGAGGTCACAATTCAAAAGTATCCTGGACACAAGTTGAAACAGGTTCTGCTATCACTTGGAAATATCCAAGCTGTGTCCTTCTGGGTGATAATTCGGTGGGTGAGTTTTATTCTGTGGCATTAACTAATAATTATCAGCAAGCTGATACCGGTACTAAAATGATTCATATCGGTAAAAACACCAGTAGTACTATTATTTCTAAAGGAATTTCCGCAGGTAAAGCTCAAAACACTTATCGTGGTTTAGTTAAAGTGGGTAAAGGGGCAGAAAATGCGCGTAATTTTACTCAGTGTGATTCTTTATTAGTGGGTGACAAATGTGGAGCACATACTTTTCCTTATGTAGAAGTTAAACAACCATCGGCTCAAATAGAGCATGAAGCAACCACTTCAAAAATCAGCGAAGACCAGTTGTTTTTTTGTCAACAACGAGGCATTTCGGCAGAAGATGCTGTATCCATGATTGTTAATGGTTTTTGTAAAGAAGTGTTTAAAGAACTACCAATGGAATTTGCAGTAGAAGCACAGGCTTTATTAGGGATAAGCCTGGAAGGCTCTTCCGTAGGTTAGAAATTTGTAGGTTGCCACCCTTTTTGGCAATCCAGCATGGGGAAGTTTGTTAGGTTAACAATAGTGCTCTTAGTCCAACCTATGAATCCCCAAAATAAAAAATTGTAAACAGGGTGAAACAGATAATAACCTTGTATATTCATTAAAATGATAATCAGGTAAGTATAGTAAAATGCTCAGTATAAAAAACCTCCATGTTAGCGTGGGTGAAAAACCCATTCTTAAAGGTGTTAATTTAGAGATTAACTCAAGTGAAGTTCATGCAATCATGGGACCAAATGGTGCCGGAAAAAGTACGTTGGCACATGTTCTTTCAGGTAAGGCCGGTTATACAGTAACGCAAGGGTCAGTTACTTTTAAAGGACAAGATTTACTTGATCTATCTCCTGAAATAAGGGCGCGTGAGGGCGTTTTTTTAGCTTTCCAATACCCTGTAGAAATTCCTGGTGTTAGTAATATTTATTTACTAAAAGCAGCACTCAACTCAATTCGTAAGCATAAAGGCTTGGAAGAGGTTGATGCAATGGATTTTTTGACCTTAGTCAAAGATAAAATCAAACTGTTACAAATGGATGAAAAGTTCTTGTACCGTGCAGTTAATGAAGGTTTTTCTGGTGGTGAAAAAAAACGTAATGAAATACTACAGGCTGCTATTCTTGAGCCTGCATTATGCGTGTTAGATGAAACGGATTCTGGTTTAGATATTGATGCCTTAAAAATTGTTGCTGATGGGGTAAACTCGTTACGAGCGCCGGATCGTTCATTTTTAATGATCACCCATTATCAACGTTTATTAGATTATATAAAGCCCGATTTTGTTCATGTATTGGCTGACGGACAAATTGTTAAATCAGGTGGGCCTGAATTGGCACTTGAGCTAGAAGCTAAAGGTTATCAATGGATTGAAGAGAAGGCTGCATAATGGCTAGTCATTATAGTGCCGAATATAAACAGATTATTGATTCATTACCCGGACAGTCTCTAGGTTGGCTAAAGGCTTTAAGAGCAGATGCTTTTAACTCTTTTTCAGGTAAAGGGTTTCCTTCACTAAGAGAAGAAGATTGGCGATATACTAATGTTGCTGCGATAGAAAAAAAATTATTTTCACCTCAGTTAGGGATTGGCACGAATAATATTGATAAAGAATGGTTAGCTAATTATTCTTTGCAAGATGCCTATACAGCAGTTTTAGTAAACGGTCGAATTTCTTTGGAACATTCTACTTTAGAAGGTTTGCCAGATAATGTTTGTGTTCTTGGAATGGCAGATGCTTTAGAGAAACAGCCTGAATTGGTCAAAAAATATCTAGCACAGGCAGTCAGTAATAACGAACATAGTTTTGTCGCTTTCAATTTGGCATGGTTTAGTGATGGCTTATTTGTCCATATCCCTTCCAGGCAAATCGTTGATAAGCCAATCCAATTAATTCATCTAGTAACACAAGCAGATTTATTAACCACAACACGGAATATTCTAGTTGTTGATGAAATGGCAGAAGCCTCAATAATTGAGACCTATGTAGGAGTTAATGATGCTTATTTATCGGCGACAGTCTCAGAAGTCTTCGTGGGTAGAAATGCTGAGTTAACTTTATATAAAGTACAAAATGAAGGTGAAAAAGCTTATCATTTTGGTGGCACTTATATAAAACAAGAACGAGACAGTCGTTTTAACCATCATAACTTTGCTTTTGGTAGCTTACTCACTAGAAATGATATTCATACTGATTTAGATATTGCTTCAGAATGTAATTTGAATGGTTTATTTTTAGGTGCTAAGCGGCAACATATTGATAATCATACTAGAATTATTCATTCTCAGCCTCATGCTATAAGCCGAGAACTATACAAAGGTATTTTAAATCAACGTGCCAGAGGTGTATTTCAAGGGCGGGTTATTGTAACTGAGGATGCTCAAAAAACAGATTCAGAAATGAATAACAATAATCTTTTGTTATCTAATGATGCAGAAGTGGACACCAAACCACAGCTAGAAATTTATGCTGATGATGTTAAATGTGGCCATGGTGTTACAGTCGGACAATTAGATGAGAAGTCGATTTTTTATATGCAATCTCGTTGTGTGGATGAAGAGACGGCTAGAAATATTTTAACCTTTGCTTTTGCGAATGAAATGGTGGATAAAGTAATGATTGAAAGTTTACGTGAAAAACTGTTAGAGCAATTATTAGAACGATTTCCGCAGGCTGGTGTAGAAAAATCCTGGTTGTAGCTTGGGCTTCAATCTTCTGCGCAACCCAATAAAAAGGTCTGTAAAATGGTGGGTTTACAATAAAGCCAAAAGATTATGATGCTTGTTATTAAGTCAATAACAGTGAAGCTAAGCATACAATGTAATTTTGTACTTTGATTCATAGGTTAACGATTTATCTGCAATTTCTATTAATAAAAAAACATCTTTTGCTAGTAGGGTGTTTTTTATAATAAAAACCTGATCGTGGAAGTAGCAACATAAAGTCAGATTCAGGTTCTGACAAGTCACCAAGTTGTAATGGATCTTGAGCTGAAATAAGAGCAGATTGTTGAACCAATCCTGAAAAAAATTGTTTAGACCTTTAAGAAGGCCTGCATGATGGGAGCCAATAGGTGCCATTTCAATAGTTTCTCCATTAATTAATTCAAGATGGTTTTCAGCTGGAAAAAAACCGCCTCTCCCATTTTTTGCCACTCAACAAAATCTGTTAATTGTTTTTTTAAATTTCATTAGATTTTGACATTATAAGATCAACCTTATATCAACTTAAATTTAAACATAATACGCTACTATTAATTAAGTAACTATTTCAGAAATAACACAAAAAAGATGACAACATTTCCTGTAGATAAAATTCGTGCTGACTTTCCTATTTTAAAAGAAAAAATCCGAAACAAACCCTTGGTTTATTTGGATAATGCCGCGACTTGTCAAAAGCCACAAACTGTTATTGACAGTATTTCACACCTTTATAGCCATGAATATGCCAATGTTCATCGAGGTGTGCATACGCTTAGTATCAAAGCAACGGACCGTTATGAAGGTGCAAGAGAAAAAATTAAAGATTTTATTAATGCAGCGAGTACCAAAGAAATTATTTTTGTTAGAGGTGCGACCGAGGCGATAAATCTAGTGACTCAGACTTTTGGCAAAGCGAATATCAACAAGGATGACGAAATTATCATTACTGCAATGGAGCACCATTCTAATATTGTTCCTTGGCAAATGCTGTGCGAAGAAACGGGTGCAATATTAAAAGTAGCCCCAATTAATTTACAGGGTGAACTTATTTATCCAGAGTTTGAAAAACTTATTAATAATAAAACTAAACTAATCTCTGTGGTGCATATGTCTAACGCACTGGGCACAGTTAATCCAGTTAAAAAAATCATTGCTGCCGCGAAAGCTAAAAATATCCCCGTTTTACTCGATGGTGCTCAAGCAATCCCTCATCTATCAGTTGATGTTCAGGCATTGGATTGTGATTTTTATGTATTTTCAGGACACAAACTCTATGCTCCCTCAGGCATTGGAGTCCTGTATGGTAAACAAGCCTTATTAGAAGCCATGCCTCCCTACCAAGGCGGTGGTGATATGATTCGAAAAGTGACGTTTGAAGAAACTGAATATAATACACTTCCCTACAAATTTGAAGCAGGTACACCCAGTATTGCTGATGTCGTAGGATTAGGGGCTGCGATTGATTACCTAACAGAAATAGGTATGGATAATATTGCCGCTTATGAAGCGGAATTGTTATGCTATGCGACTGAAAAAGCACAACATGTTAAAGGGTTAAAAATTATTGGAGAAGCGACAGATAAAGGTGCGATTTTATCCTTTGTTTTAGATAAAATTCATCCACATGATATTGGCACTATGCTTGATAGTTTAGGTATTGCTGTTAGAGCAGGACATCATTGCGCGATGCCAGTGATGGATTTTTTTGAAGTGCCTGCCACCGCAAGAGCATCATTTGCCATGTATAATACAAAACAAGAAATTGATGTTCTAATTGATGGAATTGAACAACTTATAGAGGTATTTGGCTAATGTTTGATGATTTACGTGATCTTTACCAAGAAGTTATTTTTGATCATAATAGAAACCCACGTAATTTCAGGGTAATGGAAAATGCGAGCCGACAAGTAGAAGGGTTTAATCCTTTATGTGGAGACCGGTTGACCTTATTTTTAAAAATGGAAGGTGATAAAATTATTGATGCCAGTTTTCAAGGCTCAGGGTGTGCGATTTCAACTGCATCTGTTTCATTAATGACTGAAATTGTTAAAGGAAAAACAGAAGCTGAAGCAGAAACATTATTCAAACAATTCCATGAAATGACCACAGGAAAAGAAGAAGATATTGATCTAGAGGCTATTGGAAAACTTGCTGTGTTAGCAGGTGTTAGAGAATATCCTGCCCGCGTAAAATGTGCTACTTTAGCATGGCATACACTGGATGCCGCTTTAAAAAATGAAGAAGAGTCTATTTCAACCGAGTAATCATAATGGCTCGCTTTATCTATGAAGGTAAACTTGCTGTATTTTACCAAGGGCAAGGTAAATTAAATGACTATAATAAGCTGGTCGAAAGACTTGAAGTTCCTCTATATCAAGATATTACAGAAGAAACCTCCGAACTGTTTTTTTTGACTTGGCGCGATGGCTGTTTAAAATTACTTGATCGAGAGCATTTAAAAAAAGGGGGGTTAACGGTTGAAATTGCCCCTCGACCAGGTGAGCAACACTCTTGGCCTGCACCCAAAAAAGGCGTATTAGCTCAAGCCTTAGGGCGAAAAACCACCACCGTTGTAGATGCAACAACGGGCTGGGGGCAAGATAGCTTACATATTTTTCGGATGGGTTATGGTCTGCGGTGTATAGAAAGATCACCAATAATGGTTGAGCTATTAGCTGATGGGTTTAAACGATTAGCGGAACAGGACTGGGTAAAGAATCGTTCGCTTAAAGTGCCTGAATTAATTTTTGGCAATGCGATAATAGAATTATCAACTTTAGTTGAAAAACCAGAATGTATTTTTATAGACCCCATGTTTCCTCCTAAACGAAAAAAATCTGCATTAGCTAAAAAAGCAATGACTGTTTTGCGTGATTTATTAGGTGATGATGAGGATAAAGAACAACTTTTTGCTAAGGCATTTCAAATAGCAACAAAAAGAGTCGTTGTTAAAAGTCCTAATTATGCTGAGCCATTAGCAGGTAAACCAAGTGATAGTTTTAGCGGAAAATTACTTAGATATGATGTTTATTTAAAAAACTAAAATGACAGATTGGATTGATGTATGTGATGCCAATAAATTGGCAGAAAAAGAAAATATTATAGTAGATGTTGATGGAGCGGAAGTTGCCATTTTTAAAGTTGATGGAGAATTTTACGCGATTGAAGATGTCTGCACCCATGATGGCGCTGAAATAGCTAGCGGTATACTAGAGGGTGACGAAATAATTTGCCCACGCCATGGTGCAAGGTTTTGTGTAAAAACAGGGGCAGTAAAATGTGCTCCTGCTTATGAAAATGTTGACGTTTTTCCAATACGTATTGAAAATGGACGTTTACAAGTTAGAGATAACCGATGGGATTAAATCTTCAACCCTAAGGAACGTGCATGAAATAACTTTGACAACTTGCTTGTTTTTTTGTCCGTCTTCTGCGTTGTGTTAACAGTTGCGTAGCTTGCTATTCGCCTACTGCCACGCCTTGAAGACAAACAAAAATTCTACGCCAGTTGACGAACTTATTCCATATGTGTTTAAGCTATTTCAAATACAGGTTGAGCTAACAACTCCACCGTTAACCCAACAGAACTACCAAAATATTAAGGAATTAACATGTCTGCAACAGGTTCTAAATCTGCAATTTGGGCTGCTTTAATTGGAAACTCGTTAGTCGCAATCACCAAGTTTATTGCTGCTGCCTTAACAGGTAGCTCCGCTATGTTTTCAGAAGGAATCCATTCACTTGTAGACACAGGAAACCAAGTATTATTACTTTATGGATTAAAGCGTGCGAGTAAACCAGCGGATGAAAACTTTCCTTTTGGTTATGGAAAAGAGGTTTACTTTTGGAGCTTTATAGTTGCGATCCTGGTTTTTGCTGTCGGTGCGGGTGTTTCTTTTTATGAAGGAATTCATACCATCTTTCATCCAAAGCCAATAGCTAATCCAATGATTAACTATGTTGTCTTAATTCTGGCGATAATTTTTGAAGGCGCGTCTTTTACAATAGCATTTAAACAATTTGTTAAAGTTAAAGGGAATTGGGGCTATTTTGAAGCCATACAACAAAGTAAAGACCCTTCTTTGTTTGTTGTTTTATTTGAAGATTTTGCAGCAACCATTGGCTTGTTTGTTGCGTTATTAGGTGTTTATCTTTCCCAGTCAACGGGTATTTTAGAGTTTGATGGTATTGCTTCCGTTATTATTGGTTGTATTTTGGCTGGAACAGCAGTTTGGTTAGCGATAGAAACTAAAGGTTTACTTATTGGTGAAGGAGCTAACCAGGCGACTAATAACAAAATCAAGAAAACTGCCATATCCAATAGTAAAATTCAACATGTTAACGAAGTCCTGACTATGCACATGGGACCTGATTATATTTTATTAAACTTGAGTGTGACTTTCGTCGATTCTGCAAAAGCAGATGATATTGAAAAAGTGATAGAGCAGCTATCTAAAAAAATTAAGGCTCAGTTTCCAAGTGTTAAACGAATTTTTATCGAAGCAGAGGCAAAACATTCAATAATAACTAGGTTAGGTAAATAATTGCAGACTCCAGCCCTTTTTAAACAAAGGCAAGTCTGGTTGCCAACTTTCTTTGGTTTTTGTGTTATTGCTGTAGTTCTAACAATGTTTTCCTTTTTTGTAATCAGAAATGTTGCAACCTTTTTAGCTGTGAATAAACCTATTTCTGGGAGGTACTTAGTTGTAGAAGGTTGGGTCGATCAGATTAGTCTATTACGCGCTTTGAAGATTTATAAAAAAGGCAATTATGAAGCACTGATTACAACGGGAGGGCCTATTATAGGTCAATTCAAACCAGGCTATAAAACGCATGCTGAGTCTGCTGCGGCTTTTATACAGAAACAAGGGTTTGATAGTGATCAGCTCAAGGTTGTTCCTGCACCAGCATCTGCACAAAACCGTACATTTTTAAGTGCAGTGATGGTTCGTGAATGGTTTGCTGCTAATCAAAATGGCTTGGTAGTATCCATGGATGTGTTTTCTGATAATGTACACGCACGGAGGACACATTTGCTCTATAAAATGGCTTTTTCTGATCAAGTCAAAATTGGTATTATTTCAGCTCCTCCTAATGGATTTAAATTACGAGAATGGTGGAAAACTAGTCTAGGTGCAAGAACTGTATTTTCTGAACTTTTAGGGTTTGTGAGGGCAAAATATTTTTTTTACCCAGGAGAACATGGTTCGCATCAAGAAAAATGGGGCATTTATTAAGGTTCTAAATTTCAAAGAATACTTCTTTATCGGTCTGTTATAATCATTTGATATTTTAATTCAGGTTAAGCCTTGCAGGTTTTAGCTTTGTTCAATAGATAAAATTCTTTATGCAAGAAATTAATCCAATAAAAAACGCTATTGTTGATTTAGGAAACCGGAGCAATGCTCTTAAAGATTATCTTGATTTTGAAATAAAAAACGAGCGTCTTACTGAGGTTTTAAGAGAACTCGAAGATCCAGAAGTCTGGAATGATCAAGATCGCGCCCAAGCATTAGGAAAAGAACGTGGCATTTTAGAAGGTATCGTCAATACAATTAACGATTTAGAAACGGGTCTATCAGATGCTTCTGAATTGCTTGAAATGGCAGTCGAAGAGAATGATGAGGAATCTATAAATTCAGTTGCAGAAGACATTCAGGTTTTTGAAAAACAAGTCGCTGAATTAGAGTTTAGACGTATGTTTTCTGGTGAAATGGATGCTAACAATGCTTTTCTTGATGTTCAATCAGGATCAGGTGGTACTGAAGCACAGGACTGGGCCTCAATGATTGAACGAATGTATTTACGCTGGGGTGAAAGTAATGGGTTTAAAACTGAGTTATTAGAAGAATCACAAGGCGAAGTTGCTGGAATCAAAAGCGCAACGATAAAATTTGAAGGTGATTATGCCTATGGATGGTTACGTACTGAAACGGGAGTTCATCGTTTAGTCAGAAAGTCACCTTTTGATTCGGGTAGTAGAAGGCATACTTCATTTGCCTCTGTGTTTGTCAGCCCTGAAATTGACGATAATATTGATATTGATATAAATCCTGCTGATTTACGAACTGATGTTTATCGTGCGAGTGGAGCAGGTGGGCAACATGTAAATAAAACTGAATCAGCAGTAAGAATTACTCACGAACCATCGGGCATAGTTGTGCAATGTCAAAATGACCGTTCTCAACACAAAAATAAAGCATCCTGCATGAAGCAATTAAAATCAAAATTGTATGAGATGGAATTACTTAAACGATCAGAATCACAACAATCAGTGGAAGATAGTAAATCAGATATAGGCTGGGGCAGTCAAATAAGGTCTTATGTTCTTGACCAATCAAGAATTAAAGATTTAAGAACCAATATAGAAACAGGCAATACTCAAGGGGTGTTAGATGGCGACCTAAACCAGTTTATGGAAGCTAGTCTAAAAAGAGGGCTTTAGAAATAGATACAATTTTCGTAGCATTTTATTAAGAAAAATCATATAAGAACATGTCAGAAAACCAGCAAGACGAACAGGAACAAATTAAACAACGCCGTAGCAAACTTGATGCAATACGCGAAAATGGAATTGCATTTCCAACCGACTTTCGTCGTAATGTTGTGAGTGGGGAGTTATTAGCAGAATATGGAGAAAAAAATTCTGAACAATTAGAGGAACAGCCTGTTCGGGTTAAAATTGCCGGCCGAATAATGACCAGAAGAATTATGGGGAAAGCCAGTTTTTGTCATATTCAAGATATGTCTGGAAAAATACAGCTTTATGTTACACGAGATACTTTGCCAGAAGGCTTCTATAATGAACAATTTAAAAAATGGGATGTAGGCGATATTATTGGTGCAGAAGGTGTGCTGTTTAAAACTAAAGTTGGAGAACTGAGCGTTAGAGTTGATGACATTCGTTTGTTAACAAAAGCTTTAAGGCCATTACCAGAAAAATTCCATGGAGTAGTTGATCAAGAAATTAAATACAGGCAGCGTTATCTGGATTTAATAATGAATGATGAATCGCGTAAGACTTTTTTGGTTCGTTCACAAATTGTTGCTTATATTCGTCAATTTTTGATTGAAAGAAAATTTCTGGAAGTTGAAACGCCAATGATGCAAGCCATTCCAGGAGGAGCCACGGCACGTCCTTTTGAAACACATCATAACGCATTAGATATGGGGTTATATCTGCGTATTGCACCAGAACTTTATTTAAAACGGTTAGTCGTAGGTGGTTTTGAACGTGTGTTTGAAATTAACCGAAATTTTCGTAATGAAGGCTTATCTTCACGCCACAATCCTGAATTTACCATGTTAGAGTTTTATCAGGCTTATGCCGAGTATGGTGAATTAATGGATTTAACTGAGGCGATGCTAAAAGGCTTGGCTGAAAATGTAGTCGGAGATACGATGGTTAAATATCAAGACTATGAATTTGATTTTGGCAAGCCATTTAACAGAATGACAGTTGTTGAGTCTATTTTGCACTTTAATAGCGATTTATCCATTAACGATATTGATAATCGAGACTCTGCTATTAAAGTCTCAGAAAACCTGAACATCCCTATAAAAGATGGATATGGATTAGGTAAAATTCAAATTGAAATTTTTGAAAAAACAGTTGAGCATCGTTTAATCAATCCAACCTTTATTACTGCTTATCCTGTAGAAGTATCACCCTTAGCAAAAAGAAATAATGATGATCCACATGTAACAGATCGTTTTGAATTTTTTGTTGGTGGTCGTGAAATAGCTAATGGTTTTACTGAGCTGAATGACGCTGAAGATCAAGCTGAACGCTTTCAAAAACAGGTAGAAGAAAAAGAAGCCGGTGATGATGAAGCCATGCATTTTGATGCTGATTATATTGTTGCATTAGAACATGGAATGCCTCCCACAGCTGGAGAAGGGATTGGGATAGACCGCTTAGTTATGCTATTTACTAATGCACCATCAATTAGAGATGTTTTGCTTTTTCCTCATATGAGAACAAAATTAGCAGGTTAAGATTTTTTATTGATGGTTTTGATTGAATAAGGATAAGAAAATTTAGATTGCTCCGGTTAGGCTACAGTCTCTTTGGCAACCTAACATGCTGATTTGAAGTCTATTTAACAGATTAAATTTATTCTTTGGAGGTAAATGTAAGTGTTAGAAATTATACAACTTCCTGTTTTAACTGATAATTACATTTATATTATCCACGAACCAAATTCAAAAGAAACAGCAGTTGTTGATCCAGCTATTGCTCAGCCAGTGTTTGATTTATTAAATAACAATGGCTGGAGGCTAAACTATATTCTTAATACTCATCATCATTCTGATCATGTCGGGGCAAATCTGGAAATAAAAAATAAGACAGATTGTCAAATCATTGGCTTTGAGAAAGACCAAAAAAGAATACCAGGGATTGATATAAAGCTTAAACAAGGGGATGAAGTAAAATTAGGAAGTCAAATAGCTAAAGTGATTGAAACACCAGGCCATACGCTTGGTCATATTGTTTATTATTTTTCTGATAGTGATGCACTATTTTGTGGGGATACTTTATTTTCAATGGGCTGTGGCCGATTATTTGAAGGTTCTGCTGAACAAATGTGGTACTCTTTACAGCGATTAAAAAGTCTTCCTAAGCAAACAAAAATATACTGCGCACACGAATATACTCAAGCAAATAGTCAGTTTGCTTTAACTCTTGAGCCAGATAATAAACAGCTAGATGATAGAATAAAAGAGGTTAACAATCTGCGAGCTGCTAACAAGGCAACTATTCCAACTTCATTAGAACAGGAATTGATGACAAACCCATTCTTAAGAGAAGATAGCCTTACTTTGCAGCAGTCGATTGATATGATTGGAATGCCTGTGATAGATGTTTTTAGAAAAATTCGACAACTGAAAGATAGTTTTTAGGACAACTCTTCTAATTGATGGATAAGAAAATTAATAGAGTTGTTCTTTAACAAATAAACCTTCTGATTGCTCGGTTATTTTCTGTGGATAAGTCTGTTTATAATTGGGTGACAAACTATTTTTAACTAGAGTTTATAATAAACTGTAGAATTTTTTATTTTTTAGTTGTTTTTTTTAAACAATAGGTTAGGGGGTGTTTTTTGAGGATGAATATATTTTTTAGTTCAAATAAAGATATATTTGTTTTGTAGATTAAGTTGTGCATAAGTAACTCAGGCTAACTTATCTTATGTATCTATTTATTTTACTAAATATGTTTCTGGTTTTTTTTCGCAACACTAATAGTTTAGTTAAATTGTTGTTTCATACTGAATACTCTCAATATGCGGGTATTTTATTACTCATTCTGAATTTTATTGCAATTGGAATCCAGACAAAAAAAATTCATTTTAGCTTGTGTTATGACTTATTTGCAGTAGGCTCAATCTTGGTTTGGCTTTCATATTGGCCTCCTTTTTTTAGGGAAGGGTCGCCTATATTTTATGTGTTTTCGCTTTATTTTGCTTTTATCACGGCATTTTTGTCTTTATTGTTTAAAGCCCAAAAAGAAAGTATGAGTATTGATGAGATAAAAAACTTGCAAATGCTGGCTAATTATAGATTAGCCAGCCCTCTGGTTTTTTTGACTGTTGTGATAATGTCATTAGCTTTCCCTGAGCATTTTTTGTTGTTTCCGGTTGCGATTACTTTGTTAATCATTAGATTTTCTTTAACAGATTGTTTATATACAAAATAGATTAATCACTCAATAACTGAGAGACTAAGTAATCAGTTATAATAGAAAACTAATAAAGAAAACATAAATTCACCTAGATTTGGGTCATTAATGGATTCTATATTTTTGTAAATAAACTGTGAATTAAGGAGGGTCTTATGAAAAAAGCTTCATTTTTTAGTTTCTTACTTTTAACCGCATGTGTCACTATAAATATTTACTTTCCTGCTGCTGCGGCAGAAAAGGTTGCGGACGAGATAATTAAAGGTATTCAAACAGAAGAAGGGGTCTATTCAGAACCTAAAGAGAATGTGGCTCCCCAGTCTAAAGCTAGTGAAATTGAGTTTCAGTACGTGGCATATCAGGTAATTGACAGTTTTTTAAATATAATTTTTTCCAATGCTTATGCAGAAGCAGCTAATTTATCAGTTAATACTAATGAAATTTCAAATTTACGATCAGCCATGCAAGGTCGTTTTTCTGCGTTAAAAACATTTTATGCCAATGGGATAGTAGGAATAAAATCGGATGGTTTTATTGTAGTAAAAGGTTCTATTCCTTTAAGAGATAGAAATAAAGTAAAGAAATTGGTTGCGGCAGAAAATGCTGATAGACAACGTCTTTACCAAGCAATTGCTAATGCAAATGGACACCCTGAATGGGCGAGCCAAATAAAATCAACTTTTGCTGCTCGTTGGATTAGTAATGCAAAATCAGGATGGTGGTATCAATCTTCAAATGGAAGTTGGAAGCAAAAATAAATATGGCACGAAGAAGACCCAGAAAGAAAAAATTATCGGAAACACCCGTTAACGTTAAGGTTGAGTCCTTAGCACATGATGGTAGAGGCATTGCACATGTCGATGGTAAGGTTGTTTTTATTGATGAAGCGTTACCAGGGGAAGAACTGGAGTTTATTTATACAGATAGTCGTAGAGATTATGCCGAAGGTAAAGTAGATCGGTTAATTACAAGGTCTGAGCAGCGAGTAGAGCCAGAATGTCCACATTTTGGGATGTGTGGGGGATGTAGCTTTCAACATGTAAAAGATGAAGCACAAATCCAAATTAAAGAGGGTTTGTTAAAAGAACAATTTAATGGAATTGGTAAAGTTGATATTCCACAATTGTGGGAGCCACTGACCGGGCCACACTGGGGCTATCGTAGAAAAGCTAGGATGGGTGTTAAATATGTTGCTAAAAAAGGCCGTGTGTTAGTCGGATTTAGAGAGCGCCGAAACCCTTTTCTGGCTGAAATAGAAAGTTGTAAAGTGATGCACCCTTTGGTGGGTGAGAAGTTGATGGATTTATCTGAGATGATTGGTGGTTTAACTATAAAAGATAAAATACCTCAGATAGAAGTGGCGATTGGTGATAATGACTGTGTGTTAGCATTTAGAGTTTTAGAACCACCTACTGATGATGATAAAGAAAGGATGCGAGCGTTTGGTCATCAGCATAAGATGAGTATTTGTCTTCAATCAAAAGGGCCTGATACGATTGTACCCATTGACGGTGAACCAGAAATAATACCCACTTATGCTTTACCTGAGCAAAAGTTAGAATTTAAATTTAAACCGGCCATGTTTACTCAAGTTAATTATGAGATAAACAAAAAAATGGTGACAAGGGTTATTGATGCATTTGATTTAAATGAAAAGGATAATGTTCTAGATTTATTCTGTGGTTTAGGTAACTTTACCTTGGCAATGGCAACTAAAGCAGGGCATGTTGTCGGTGTAGAGGGTGATCTGCCTTTGGTAAATCATGCAAAAAAAAATGCAAAACACAATGGTTTAGTTAATGTTGATTTTTATGCTGCTGATCTGGCTAAAGATGTGAGTAATCAGGCTTGGGCAAAACAAAAATTTAACAAAGTAATGTTGGATCCATCTAGAGCAGGTGCATCTGAAGTATTGCATAATTTAAAGCACTGGAACCCTGATCAAATTATTTATGTTTCCTGCAACCCTTCAACCCTGGCAAGAGATGCTGGTATTTTAGTTAATGAAATGGGCTATAAACTGATCAAAGCAGGGGTGATGGATATGTTTCCTCAAACGGGTCATGTAGAGTCAATTGCTCTGTTTGAAAGAATATAAATAAGGATGAATTTACCAGCTCATTATCTACATATATCTATCTGTAAGCAACAGTTAGTCTATATTAATAATGGTACGCTAGAAAAAATATATTCTGTCTCAACAGCTAAAAATGGCTCAGGTGAGTCAATGGGTAGTGAATGTACGCCTACTGGTTGGCACAAGATTAGGGCGAAAATTGGTGAGTCACAACCAGTAAACGCTGTGTTTGTTGGTCGTAGGCCTACAGGTGAAATCTACACTCCGGCACTCAGTATTGAATACCCTGAACGAGACTGGATTTTATCTCGAATAATATGGCTAGGTGGATTAGAAGCAGGAAAAAACCGCTATGGTTCTGTTGATTCAACTTGGCGTTATATCTATATTCACGGGTGCCCTGATGAATTGATGAAAGGTGAACCTGAGTCTCATGGATGCATTAGAATGAAAAATATAGATGTGACTGATTTATTTAGTAGAATTGAAGTTGGGCTAAAAGTCTTAATAAATTAATTTATAGGCAATAGTGGGTTCTAGATTTTTAGAGTATTTATTCCCAGTTGCCTTAGCTTCGACGAGGTTTCGTATAAAGAAAAAAGTAATGGTCGAACCAGGGTCGAATGTATAAAACATACGAAATTGGAGTGTAGTGCTCTATTTCTTTCTTTAGTGTTCTTGTTGTAGCCATGGTTTTAGCCTAGTTAACCTTAAAGAATTAAGATCGTTTCTAATGAACAAAATCAAAACATGACTAGAATTGTATTAGGCATAGAATATGATGGTAGTCTTTTTTCAGGCTGGCAATTTCAAAATCAACAGCGAACCGTTCAAGATGAGTTAGAAAAAGCACTGAGTAAAGTGGCAAATGAACAAATTAGAGTTCAGTGTGCTGGCAGAACAGACTCTGGTGTTCATGCTTTAGAGCAAGTGATTCATTTTGATACAGATGTTAGCCGCTCTTTGAATAGCTGGGTTATGGGTGGTAATGTAAATCTACCGGAGGATGTACGAATTCTGTGGGCAAAAGAAGCGGTCGATGATTTCCATGCTCGTTATAGTGCTATAGCCAGATTTTATCGCTATGTTATTTTAAATCGTAAAATGAAATCTGCATTAAAGCGAAATCAGGTGACTTGGTGCTATGATTCTTTAGATGAGATTAAAATGCATAAAGCTGCTCAAGACTTAGTGGGTGAGCATGACTTCACATCTTTTAGAGCACTCGCTTGCCAGTCGCATAGTCCTACTAGATTAATGCATTTTATTAATGTCTATCGTGAGAATGAAACTGTCGTGATAGAGTTATCTGCTAATGCTTTTTTACATCATATGGTTAGAAACATTGCGGGTGTATTGATGGAGATCGGAGCAGGGAAACGGTCAATTTCCTGGATTAACGAATTGCTTGTTATTAATGATAGAAGGCAAGCAGGAGTGACAGCTCAGCCTTATGGTTTATACTTAGGCGGTGTATATTATCCTGAAAAATTTGGTATTTATAAGCATCCTGTATTTAATTTATTAACTCCAGATATACAGCGTTTTATCTATTAATTACCGAAATAAAACCGTTATATTAATTCTACTTGGGTGCCTAATGATTTTTTTTAGTTCTTCTGTATTTAACTGAGTTCTCCAGGATTATTGAGCTTTCCTTAAATAAACTTTTTTACTTTTGAAATATTATGATTGATACAAATTATTTTTTATCCTTTCAAGTACATGGCTCTGCTGATGGTCATAAGGCAGGAGAGGGTATTACAGCTAGTGTTGAAACCTTGTTGACATTTTTGGAAAGTTTGATCGGGCTTTCACCTGCAGAAGTGTTTTCTACAATTCTGCCAGGTATATCCTCAATGGCTAATATTCATCCTTTAATAGTCCACTTTCCTATTGCTTTGCTCATTGCTTTTTTTCTTGTTGATTTGTTTGGTTCAATTTTTAAAAATAGAAGCTGGAGGCGTTTCGCTGGAAAGTTACTTTATTTAGGGGCAGTATCTGCAGCTGCTGCGGTCGCTGCTGGACTAAGTGCAGAAGCATCAGTAGAGCATGGTGAAAATGTTCATCAGATATTAGAACGGCATGGAACTATAGGTATTTCAATATTGTGTCTATCCGTAGTACTTTTGTTATGGAGATTATTGTATGGAAGGGCTATAAAAGGAGCATCAAATATAATTTATCTTTTTATGTCCTTTATTTTGTTTATCTTGATCATACTGGGTGCGGATCTTGGCGGTTTAATGGTTTATAAATATGGTGTGGCTGTTGATGCAGTTAAAGTTAAGAGTATAGATTATTTTCAGGAGCATACCCATTCTCACTAACTGCCAAGTCTAATGGACTAGTTTTGAATGTAAAAAATTATTGATTTGTCTATTTTTCAGCTACTTAGATTGTAAAGATTTATAAATGCGCTACATTTGATATTAATAGTAATCATAAATTTATTCATTGTTAATATATATTTGATAAAAATTACCTTTTTGTCTTTTACGCATTGGACTGGATGAATTATCAAGAAAATATTTTTGAAGGTAAATTTTATGGGTATACTTGTTGGCATTGTAGGGCTAGGTAGGGTTGGTCGTTCTTTACTCCGAACAAATTTTATCCAGTCTACTGTGGGTAGGTATAATATTTGCGTGGTGTGCGATGTTATGCCAATTTCACAGGTAGCCTATTTGATTGCCAATGATAGTACCTATGGTAAAGCACCTTTTAGTGTTGATTATGAAGGTGATCACCTTATTATTGCGAGTAAAAGAATTCTATACTTACAAGTTGATCGTCGTCAGGGACTTGAAAAAAATAGCAGTCTGGTAACTTTAAGAAATTTGAATATTGATATCCTTATTAATGCCACTGGTACTGCAGTTGTTGATGATCTACGTAATTTGATTGAACTTGGGGTTACAAAAAAGGTTATTTGTAGTTGGAATATCAAAGGATGTGATACGAGCCTTGTTTACGGAGTGAATGAACATGAATATGACTCAGGCCTACATCATATTATTTCTGCAAGTACTTGTACTGGTAATGCAATGGTCCCTCTGGCCTATATACTCGATAAACACTTTGGTATTGATTATGCGAGAATAATTACCATACATCCCGCCCTCTCAGAACAACATTTACTTGATGGATACCATAAACATTCTCATTTAGGTCGTACACAAGCGGCTTCAATTATTCCAACAAAAACTAATGTTGGTGCTTCCACTTCTTTAATTTTACCCTCACTTGAAGGGAAGCTTGATTCTTTTTCTTATAGAGTTCCTACTGAAATTGTTTCAATTATGGATGTTTCTGCGAATCTTTCCAAAGCCACATCAGTGGAAGAGTGTAAAGAATTATTTATCAATTATTCAAAAAATCAATTAGCAAGAATTCTTCATTGTGATTCAGGTTTATGGGGACATGAAAGTGTGAGTATTGATTTTATCGGTACCGAATATTCATTGATAATTTTATTGAATCACTTAACAGTGACTAATAATCGACAAATAGGAATTTCACTCATGCATGACAATGAGCGAGGGTATTGTTGTCGCGCATTAGATATTGTTGGGGTTATCGGTTCAAAACTTTAAAAACGCAATAACATATTTAACAATATACTTCGCACAGTCGTGGGTGTGGGATTTCTATCATCAAAAATCAACACACTATAAATTCCGTAGCAGTGACTGCATCTAATAAAGTTGAACTGATAATCCAGTTAAAAATTAGTTAAATCCCCCCCTACAATGTTATATCTTTTCTATATTATTGAACTATACTCAAAATATCGTTAAATAACTAAAGAGAATATTCATGGCTCAAAAAATGCTTTACATTCTTAACCCTGGTGACAATATTAGCCCATTTGATGTTTCTATGGCGGCAGATGCAGGTTATGACCACATCATGGCTTTTCCTCATGTACAACCAGAAAATGTCACCGCAATGGTTCAAGATGCCATTTTTTCCCGTCCACCTAAGCGTTTTAATGACACATGCATGTTTATTGGTGGGCGAGATGTTCACTTGGCGGCAGATATGTTTGAAAATGCTAAAAAAGCAATGGTTGGTCCTTTTCAAGTGGGAGTTTTTGCTGACCCAAATGGCGCTTACACAACCTCAGCAAGTGTCCTTGCTCTTGTTCAAAAAGCATTAAAAGACACACATAAAACAAGTTTAACTGGACTGACGGTTGCTATTTTTGGCACAGGCCCTGTAGGGCTATGTACTGCAATTCTTGCTGCTCAAGAAGGTGCTATTACACGTATATGTGGTTTAACGGCGGATGATGATAAAAATGTAGCGATGCGTTTTTGTGATCGTTATGATGTTTCAGTTGATTGGGTTTCCGCCTTAACCAGTGGAGAAAAAATTTCTGCTCTTAACAATGTAGATGTAGTTATTTGTGTTGCTAAAGCTGGGATTAGAATCTTAGAGCAAAAAGAACTAGATTCAGTTAGCAATTTATTGGTTGTTGCAGATACCAATGCTGTTCCCCCTAGTGGTGCTGCGGGTGTTGGGATGCAAGATCTAGATGCTTCTGTAAAATATGCGGGTGGCGTGTTTAGTGGAATTGGGCCGCTAGCCATTGGTAATATTAAATCAAAAACAGAAATTGGTTTGTTTAAATTTGTGCAGGAATCTGAAAAGGCTGCATTGATTGATTTTCCAGAAGCTTATAAGTTTGCTTTATCTTTAGTCAATAAATAAACTAGGCTGTTTATACTTTACACGGTACAGAAGTACTTATGTTATTGACAAAAATTAACTTGATATCAATTTAACACCCATGACCTTGTAATATATTTTATTTTATAAAGTGAATAATTAATTCGGTTAATGCTTCACTTTTAGATGTTTTAAAAATATGCTGTGCGTGAGCTGTTCCTTCAAGTAATTGAATTTTCTTGGGTTCTGGGGTCTTTTGGAATAGGTCTTTGACATGATTGATAATAGTTTCATTTTTACTGGCAATATAAAAAGTATTACTTTTTATATTTTCTGGATCACTAAAAGCTGCAGGCGATAATAAAATCAGGCGATTGATATCTCCCTTCTTAGAATGGATAGAGGCTCGAGCGGCGGCTGCACCACCCATACTGGCACCTAATACAGAAACAGAGGAAATTTCTGGTTTTTTATTGAGAAAATGTACGCCTGCTAAAATATCCTCATATTTATCAGCAGGTCTTTTACCAGCCTTCGATTGACCATAACCACGAAAATCAATAGATAAAACTGAAATCTTATTTTTAAGCAAATTTTTTATTAATCCTTGCCAACTTTCTTTGTTAAAAATGGCGCCATGAGCTAATACAACAGCTTTAGGTCCTGATTGAAAGTAAGTGGCAAAAGTTTTACCTCCATCAGCAGTAACAAAGGAGACTGGTTGCTGGTCTTGGGCATTGATGATTGAAGTGAATAAGGCTAAAGTTAATAAGGTGATGAGTTTCATATTTTTATATGGGGTATGAAAGAAGTTTAAAATATCTCAAAATTTGTTAATCTAAAAGTCCGTCTAGTCCTGACTCGAGAGCAATAATTGTAGGGAGAACCTTCGTAATATTATTAATTTCTAAACCTAGTTGTTGCCATTCTTTTGAGGGGAAGTTGAGCAATATTTCCTCATCTTCCATTTTAGACTTTGTTGATTTACTAATATATTTTGCAATACATACAGCACAGGCAGGGAATGATATTTTATTAAAGGTTAATGGTTTTTCTGATTGAGAAACTGTGTTAATTAATTCTTCAGAAAAATGCCAGCGTCTGCAAAGTTCTCCGCATACTTCTTGGCTAGTAAAACCTAAGTATTTACGTTCCTGATCAGCTCTGTTTTTACCCGCTTCTACTTGTTGGTCAATTTTTGATGCTGTTTTAGCATCACTGAGATAAAGTAAAATTGTACCTAAGTCATTTATTAATCCTGCCGTATAAGCAATATCACTATTATCGAGATTGATTTCATCAGCTAACCATTTTGAGTATGTCGCTGTACGAAAACTATCGGACCAAAATTCTTTAATATTAAAGTTTGGAATGGCAGGTATTGAGCTGACGATGCCTGAGGCAATAACTAATGTTTTAAGTTTCGTTTGACCTAACATAATGACGGCTTCGTCAATTGAGCCTATTTTTTTTGGCAGACCAAAATGAGCTGAGTTTACTAATTTTAAAACTTTTAATGAAATAACTTGTTCTTTTTCAACATTTTTGGCAATATCATTAACATTAGTATTTGGGTCATTTAATTGAGTAATTAAGGTTCTCACTACTTCGGGAACTTGAGGTACTTTATGGATTTGTTTAAAGAGTTGCTCTATTTGTAACTTCATTTGAGTGACTATTGAGTTCCAGTTAAGATTAGCGTATTGAATAAGTTTTATACACGGTTATTAATTTACTGTTAGGTTTAAACTTGAAGCGATAAGGTTTTCTGCATCTTTTGGGTCAATAACAACATTTAATAAAAACACTCTATCTGATGCTAATTCTTTAGTCGACAAATATTTAGCAATAGCTTGTGCTCTGGCAACAGCAAGTTTTTCTAACCGTTGAGTATTAGGCTTGATGAGTGATGCCATTTTATGTTGAGCTACTTCATAAAAATCATCCTCAGAATCAATAAGACGAGGTGTGCCAAACAAAGATCGGTCTGCTTTGGTCGGAAATTTTTTGATATACAAATCAGCAAGCAAGCGTTGATTTTCTTCTTTTGAGTATTTTAGGTGTTCCGGTAAAACTGCTTTTTTGGTTTTTTTGCTTAATTCTTCAGCTCGCATTTTTAAGAGTTTTTTATCAAGTGCTTCTACTTGGAGATGTGGCCAGTCTTGTTTTGAAAAAGCCGCACCTCTAATTTCAAGTTTTAGTGCAGGGCGGTCGGCAAGGGCAGTTGCTAAGCTATCTAGTTTTTCTTTTTGTTTGTCATCCAGTAATGATTCACCAGGTAAAAAGGTGATTTTACTTATATCTTCTTCACTCCCAACTAAGGATGCAACAGCATTAAAGGGCGATGAAATAATTTTGGTTAATACATTAACCA
>JAKIVF010000181.1 GCA_021647145.1 Methylococcaceae bacterium
CTCTGTCTTCATTGCCGGTAACATATTTTGTAAAATACGAAGAAACATGTCTTGGTGGGCTTTAGAGTGCGGGTTTGCGAGCTGTTTCCTTGCAAGTTTATGTTTTAAAGGGAACACTCATGAGATTTTGATAAGTGCTTAAGTGGATCTATCCCTAGATAATGGATAACTGGATCAGGAACTTCTAAAGCTGCTCGCGCTAAAATATTAGGTACTGCATCATCACCTGGTAAGCATGAACCTTTTGTTGCCTGATTATGTCCTGTTAAACAGGCCAGACTGTAAACAGTTTTTAATCCTAGCCAGAATAAAACGCCCATTTCAATCAATAGCATACTTATAAGTACGCTGCCATACAGTATGTAATATGGTACTGTTGCCATGGCGTCATGAAACGTCCAGTCTATAGCTATTGTTACAAATGATGTTAATGCACCCACTCCAAAAGCTAAAGCAGCTGCAAAGGCAGTAATGTTGCTGCTTAGTGCTTGTAAGGTAATATCTGGAGGAAGGTCGTCAATACTTATATTTTGTATTTCCCCTGTGCCAAATTTTTTTGATAAATATTGATAATATTTAACGCCTATTTTTTCTAAAAAACTTGCATCTTCCTTTCTTATGTAGGTTACTTTTTCTTTTTTTATATCTACGTCTGACATAGTTTTACCTTTCAAGAACTCTAGCCCAATCTTGTTTTAATTGACTATTAGCTTCACTTAATGAAACCGCATTTAACCCCGTTTTATTGAGGGATAATAAACCTGATTTTTGTAATTTTTCTAAACCATCAACAATTTCAAAGTCCATAGGAATAGCGTATTGATCATAAATATACTTTTCAATACGATTATCTAAATCGGAACGATTAGTTTCTCCATCAATCAATAGAAAAAAATAGGCTAAAATGGCTTCTTTACATTCTTCTATTTCTGCCGTGTCAATTAGGGATGTTAAAGCACCCATATTATTATCAAGACTATAAAAATAAAGATTCTTGGTTAAAATCGCACTGTATTTAGCACGTTGGGAAAATATTTTTGATATTTGCCGCCATAAAACCCCTAACAACCCTCCAATTGCAATCATTGCAGAAACAGGGTCAATTGCAGCACTAAATTTAGTGATTGTTGCCATTATTCCTCCGACCGAACCCCCACCCCCTAACACGGCTAACTTTATCTTATCAAAGAGACGAATTTTAACTCGTGTATTAGGGAATAATGTTTCCAAATCCGCCGCAGGAATATCCTTAAATAGCTTCATATAAACCACATCCTCCTCACCACTAATACCCAGTGTTTTAAATGCAGCATCTACTTTTTTTTCAGCCTTTTTTTGACTCATTTGATGATCAGTTGTGAATTCTTTAATTCTCTGTTGACGGTTTTTAGGCTGTAACAAGACAAATAGGCGGCGATAAATCTGTATATCATATTGCCGTTTTTTAAATTGAAATTTCTTTATATTTCTACGAAATTCAGAATGAATTGCAGATCCCCGATAAAAAAGAGCTACTTCAACAAATTCATCAAAATCTACAGAAACTTTTACACCATGTGGTGATATTTTATTTAGAGCATCATTAAGTTCAGACTCAGATAGTTTCTCAAAATTAGCTTTATCCAATATATTCTCTAGTTTACTTTTAAGCTGTACTAATTGCTCTTTTGGCTCTGTTATTTTTGAAATTAATACATCTCTATCTGGATTAAAAGGTCGATAGACGCTTTGTATCTGTTGAAGTTTAGAATGCGATTTTGCGTGATAGAGAGCTGTGTATCGGTTACAAAATTGTTTAAACTCTTTTTTTTGCTGTTCTGGCAATAAACCAGAAGAAAGTAAATCTATAACCAGTCTGTCAAAATCTATCGGAATAAAATGTTCAAGGACATCCGCCCGATAATGTATCTGTTTATTCATTACATTTATCTCTTCAAATAATACAGTCGTCATTGAGGGGTCAAATAATACCCGAAACTGCTCTGAAATTGTCGATCTTTTACACTATAAGTCAGGAAATAAACCTTCTATTTCCATGTTTACCATGGATATGAAATAAAACAGCAGTTATACTGAGCCTAACATCAAGACAATAAGGAACCTTAATTTTAAGGATTTCTATATTTATTTGGTGTAAATTTGTAATTTTTTAGATTTAATGGAGAAAATAATGGGATTATTTGATTTTGCAAAAGATATAGGTAGTAAAATTTTTGGTAATGATGCTGAAGCTGCTGAAAAAATAACCAGCCATATCTTGGCTAACAACCCAGGTATTGAAAACCTGACAGCAGCCTATAGTGATGGAACTGTAACTTTAGTAGGAGAAGCAAATACATCAGAAGCAGCGCAAAAAGTTGTTTTAATGGCCGGAAATGTCCAAGGTGTAACAGAAGTCATCCCAAAGATTTCTATTGCTGAAGCAGGTATAGATACAGCCTCAGCACTTGAACCAGAAAATGTTGAGTATTACATTATTCAAAGCGGAGATAGTTTGTCAAAAATTGCAAAAAAATACTATCAGGATGCCAACGCATATCCTCGTATTTTCGATGCGAATAAAGAAGTTATTCAAGATGCTAATCTAATTTACCCGGGACAGAAAATCAGAATTCCTTTAGCATAAAAATTACCATCTACTAGTTCTGAATAATCGCCTCAAATGTTCTTATTTTTTTGGCGATTATTTCAGTCCCGCATTTTAAAGGTTGAGCGCTCATTTTTCTTATCACGCAACTTTAAATTTCCTAACCAAATTTTGTAATTCGTTTGTAATATCTGCTACTTCTTCATTGGTTTGAATAATCTGGCTGGAGCTTGCCACCGAAAGGGTTGCTATTTTATTTATACTTAAAATATTTTGATTTATTTCATCAGAAACAGAGTTTTGCTCTTTCGTTGTACTTACAATCTGTTCATTCATCTCATTAATTTTATCAACTGAAACAGCGATAGTTTTAATAGACTCTCCAGCTTGATTCGCTTGATCAACAGCTAACTGCGCTCGTTCACAACTTTTATTCATCGCTACTACTGCTTGGTTAGAACCATTTTGAAGGTTTATGATCATTTGGTTTATTTCTTCTGTCGCTGTTTGAGTTCGTCCTGCTAATGTCCTAACTTCATCTGCTACCACGGCAAATCCCCGCCCTTGTTCACCCGCTCTGGCTGCTTCAATTGCAGCATTTAGTGCTAATAAATTGGTTTGTTCGGCAATACTTTTAATAACATCCAAAACAGAACCTATTGTTTTACTTTCAGTCTCTACTCCATTGATAATACTTGATGAGCTTAAAATTTCGTCAGCTAGTCCTTGAACGGCTTGACTTGTTTGGGTAACAAGTTGATCACCCGAGGCTGTTTCATCATTTGCATTAGCTGCAGCATTGGCAGTATTTGAAATACTTAGACTAATTTTCTGTACTGTTGCTGTCATTTCATTCATCGCAGTAGCTACCATTTCTGTTTCTGCTTGCTGTTGTTGAATATTAGCTTGTGTTTCTTTGACCACTAATGATGTTTTCTCGCCTGTAGCAGTAAGTCTTTCAGTTGTTTTTATAACGTTGGTCACTATTAATAGTAAATTGTTTTGCATGCCTGTTATTGACTTAGCTAATGATTCATCGCCTTTAATCGTAATAGTTTCTGTTAAATCTCCGTCAGAAATTTTATGTAAACTTGTTTTGACTTTCAATAATAGGTTTGAAATATTATTAACAACTTGCCAACTAAACAACAAACCTAGAATAATAGCTACAAAAAAACTGATTCCAAGCATTAAGATAACATCTTCCTCATACGCTTTTGTATTTAGCATTGTCTGTTCGGTAAATGTTTCCATTTCTGTCTGTAATAATTCTAAATGATGATTTAACTTGTCTTCTTCAACTTCAATTTTTTCGATATAAGTCTCGGCTTCATGGACTTTTCCTTGGGTCAACAAACCAAATACTTGGTGAGCATAATCCTCATAACTTTTATGTTGTTGTTCTATTTTTTTAAGTGTTTTTTCGATATGGGAAAACTTTTCTGCAACTGCTTCACCATGACTCATATCAAGCATAAACGAATGTGCTAAAACTTCACCCTTTCCAAATTCCGCACTGACTTTGTCACTATATTGCTCAAATTCATCAATGTTTCTCTTAAAATTTCTAGCTGCACCTTCTTCCACCTTAAGTAAATCACCATAGCGCGCTGCTCTTCCAAATATAATTGTCTGTTGTAGTTGATGCTCAGTGATAGAAGTCAATAATTTGACTATCGGAATATTTTTTTCTGCAATACTTTTTATCTCATTGCCAATTTTTATTACAGAAAATAATGCTGAAATAGAGTTTATTGAAATTAAAATAATAAAGAAAACTGCAATTCCCATTATTTTTACTTTGATGGAATACTTATTTAATAAATCATTCATTTTATTTAAGGAATATTAACTTTAAAAAAGGAAACTAATTATCTTTCGTTAAACATTGAAGATAAATAACATTTCTACGCAATACGGATAAGTTTTATTTACGCGCATGACTAACTTAACTTTAAGTATCGACCATATCGCCTAAAACTCAAGTACAAAATTCACTTTGTATACTTAGACTATTATTCTTAGCTTGTTTTCCGTTTTTTTCTTTTAAAGTATAATAGTGATTAAGTACCCACGTAAAATTAATTTAACCTTTCAAGAAAACTCAACATTGTAAGTTATTCCAATATTAGAAAGTACATTAAATAGTTCTTTCTTCAGGGAAAGATAGGATTCATAAGCTGAGAAAGGC
>JAKIVF010000029.1 GCA_021647145.1 Methylococcaceae bacterium
AATACCATAACTGCCGGTCACTGCTTTGCGGAAAGTCTCGCTTTTCCATAACGAATCAATCGGAAGTGGATCGGGAGTTGGATCTGCCTGCGCGATGGAAACCACAAAAGTAAGAGTGATGAGGATACGAGTCATGGGCGAAGAATGAGTGGCCATTTAAACAAGGCGGTGACAGCACGGCCATCTTTTTTTGGTGCGGTGAAACGGGAGCCGGTCGCAAAGGCCCGTGCCATTTTGGTGAAATCGGGGTGTGTGCTTTCCAGCACACGCCGAACAGTAACCCTGCCCCCCGACGTGATAAGCACCTCCAAAGTGACTCGACCCTCGTTGATTCCACGAGCTTGTTGCTCTTTAGGAAAAGCTACCGTTGGCGTAGGTCTCGGTGATAGTGCTAAATCAATTGCTGATGCTGTTAATAATAAATCTGAAGATAGTGGTGTAACAGCTACAGCAATTTCTATGGCAAAGCTAGGTTCTGTTAGCGCTACAGGAACAATCAGTTTTAACTTGTATGGTCAAAACGAAGATCTTGCCGATGGAGCTAAAATAACAGCTCAAATAGCTGATACATCTGACGTTACAGCCTTGGACAGTGCAATTAACGAACAATCAGGGAAGAAAGGGATTACGGCAACGTTATCAGATGATAAAGCTAATGTAATACTAAAAAATACCGAAGGTTTTGATATTACTATTGGTGAGTTTACTCATAGTGATGCCGCGGCAACTATAGGTCTTTCGGGGCTTGATGCTGATGGAAAAGACATTACTGGTGGTACTACGACAGCTATGGTTGGAGATGGTGATGTAGCTAAAAATGCATCTGTTGGTGGTAATTTAGTCTTAGATTCAAATTCGGGTTTTACTGCTAAATCAACTATAGGGGATGTTATTACTGCTGGAGCTGGCATTGCAAAAGGTTCAGACTTAAAAAACGTTGCAAGTGTTGATATAGGTACTCAAAAAGGTTCAAATGATGCCTTAAGCATTATTGATGGCGCATTAGCAAAAATTTCTGACAGCCGTGCATCCTTAGGTGCTACACAAAACCGTTTTAGTTCAACGATTGCTAACTTAGAAAATGTTTCGCAAAATGTATCAGCATCCAGATCAAGGATTCAAGATGCCGATTTTGCAAAAGAATCTGCAAATTTAGCTAAAAACCAAGTGTTGCAACAAGCAGGGACAGCGATGCTATCTCAAGCAAATGCATCAACACAAAGTGTGTTGTCATTGTTGCAATAAGATAATAGAGAGAAGGGCGGCAAATTAATGCCGCTTTTCCACTATTTATAATACAGTAAGTAGGTAGTTATTATGGAAACAAGTAATATAGCTGTTTCTTCCGGAAACGTTACTCAACCTATAGTGGTTAAAGATAACGCTGAAATAAATGCTAAACAACAAAATTTAGATGTTAAGAAACAAAAGGTAATGGAAGAGAAGGAAGTTAGTCCTGAGTTAGAAAAAAAACAGGCTGAAAAAGCGGTAGGGGAAATGAATTCTTTTTTTCAGAATGAAAGCCGTAAACTTTCTTTTTCGATTAATAAAGAAGCGGATATGCTGGTTATTGAAGTTAGAGATTCTGAGACGGATAAAGTCTTAAGGCAAATTCCTTCAGAAGTGCTAGTCAAACTGGCAGAGCAAATGAATGATTTATCAGAAAAATCTGTTGCTGGCATGCTATTGGCTGAAGATGTTTGAAAATAGTTAAAGGGGAAAAGCAATGGCGGGTGTAACTTCGTTAGGTCTCGGTTCCGGGATTGATGTAAGAGGTATTGTTGATAGTTTGGTGGCGGCTGAAAGGGGGCCGCAGGAATCCTTGCTCACACGACAAGAAGCAGATTTACAAGCCAAGCTTTCTTCCTTTGGTATTTTTAAAGGTGCTCTGGCCGAAGTGAGAACATCGCTGGCTGGATTAAGTCAGGGTAGTGACTTTGGAAAACTAACAGGAACTTCCAGTAATGAAGAGGTTGTGGGTGTTTCTGTTTCCAGTAATGCAGAGCAAGGTAGCTTCAAGGTTGAATCAAAACAACTGGCGCAGGCGCATAGTCTGGCATCTGCTGGTTTTGCCGAGAGTAATGATATTGTTGGAACAGGAACGATAACCATTAAATTTGGACAGCCTGAGTATACAGAGAATGAGACTACAGGTGAGCTGGATTACGATGGTTTTAAACAAAATTCAGACCGGGGTACATTAACACTGACCTTAGATGAAACCAATAATACGCTTGTTGGAATGCGAGATGCCATTAATGAGCAGGATGCAGGGGTTAGTGCGTCAATTATTTATGATGGCAGTGCATATCGGTTAGTGATGTCTTCTGATGAAACAGGGTTAGAAAATAGTATGAAAATTACTGTTGATGATCCCAGTTTATCCCAGTTTGAATATAATGAAAATAACGCATTAATGGAAGAAACTCAGATTGCACAAGATGCCATTATGAGTATTAATGGATTGGAAGTAACAAATAGCAGCAATAAATTTGATAAGGCATTAAAAGGCGTCAATATTGATTTAAAAGATGTGGCGCCGGGTAAAACGATAGAGCTGAATATAGAACGTTCAACAGCAGGATTGGGTGAAGCGTTACAAGGCTTTGTTGAAAAATATAATGAGCTGGCGGTGAGTGTTAAAAGCTTAACAGCGTATGATCCCGCATCTCAAACAGGAAGTGCATTATTAGGAGATGCAACGGTGCGCACAGGGATGAACCAGATTCGTTCTGTTTTGGGCAGTATGGTGAGTGGGTTAGAAAAAACCAGCATAAGAACGTTGGCTGATTTAGGGGTAACAACAGAGTTAGATGGGCAATTAAAATTTGATGGTTCAAAACTGGAAGCTGCTTTGGAAAAGGATCCAGAAGGTGTAGCATCCATTTTTACTGTTTTAGGCCGTCCAGATAATGATGCGGTTAAATATGTATCAAGTTCTGATGATACTGAAATCGGAGCTTACTCTGTTAATATTTCGCAAGCAGCAACGACGGGCGAGTTATCGGGTGCAAATAATAGTATTAGCTCTTTAGTGATTGCCGAAGGTATTAATGATAGTTTTAGGGTGAGGGTTGATGGTAATTTATCAGCAAGTATTACATTAACTGCGGGTACATATGGAAGTGCTGATGAATTGGCAACTGAAATACAGGCGCGAATTAATGGAGATAAAACGTTAAGAGGGGCTGACGCTAAGGTTCAGGTCTCTTTTGACAGTGATAATAACCGCTTTGTGATGAAATCTTCAAGTTTTGGTTCAGAATCGACGGTTGATATTACCGAATCGACTGCCGGGGCATTAGGGTTAAGTGTCGCAGAAGGAGTGGCGGGTACAGATGTTGAGGGAACAATAAATGGTGTAGCTGCTGAGGGAAAAGGGCAACACCTGATTGGAAAAAATGATCTTAAACTGTTTATTCAAGAAAGCATCGTGGGTGATTTAGGTAAGGTTACTTTTTCCAGAGGTTTAATGGAAAGATTGGATGGTGTATTTGGCGGTTTGCTAGACAGCGATGGTTCGTTGGCCTCTAAAACCAAGGGGCTACAAAAAACGTTAGATGAAGTTGCGGATGATCGAATAAAGCTGGACGATAAAGTAGAAAAATATGAGGCAAGAATGCTAAAGCGTTTTAACAAAATGGATGCTATTTTAGGCCAGTTTCAAGCGACAGGCGGTGCTTTGTCACAACAATTAGCTGGTTTGCCGTATAACAATTTATCAAAATAAAGGTAGGTGAGAGAAAATGAATGCATTTGCTAATCGTGCAATGAATCAGTATAAGCAGGTAGGCACGCGGGCAAAAGCTGACGTGGCTGACCCACATCAATTGATTGTTATGTTGTTTGATGGCGCGTTAGAGAGAATTGCCATTGCTAAAGGGGCTGTAGAACGTAAAAACGGGGTGGAAAAAGGACAAAAAATTAGCAGTACAATTGCCATTATTGATGGCCTAATCGCTTCCTTGGATAAAGATAATGGCGGAGAGATTGCAGAAAATCTAGAGGCTTTGTATTACTACATGCAGCGTCGTTTGCTGGTAGCAAATGTTGAAAATAGTCTAGAGCCTTTGGAAGAAGTTGCCAGTCTACTGAAAGATGTTCGTTCTGCCTGGATAGATATTCCTATGGAGCAGCGGCTGGCTGCTAATGGTTAAAAAATGTCAGAGTGTCAGTTAAAAGAATTAGCTTCAATTAAAGAATGTTCAGAAGAAATGCTTCAAATGGCTATGTCAGAGCAGTGGGATAGTATAGAAAGCAAGCAAGAAGAAAGAGATAATTTGTTAACGACTTTTTTCTCTCAAGAGCTTGTCCTTGAAAGTGAATTTATCGCAAAGAATATTAACGCTTTGCTAAATATTGATAGTCAGATTGTTAATTTAGTGCGTAACTATAAAAATGAATTGCAGTCTGAGCTAAAAAAAATAGTTCATGGTAAAAATGCAGTAAAAGCTTATTCAAATGGGTAGGTTGAGCTAACAGTTCTATCGTTAACCCAACAGTTGAACTGTTTCGTAAATAAATCAAGCAAGCAAGCAAGATAAAGAAGTAATAATGTATTAAAAAGAGGAATAAAAAATGGTAGGTTCAGTAAGTGGAGGAGATGCCCCAGGGTTATTAACAGCAATGATGAATAAAAAAACAACGGATGAACAAATTGCTGTTCAAGTAGTTAAAATAGGTTTAGATGCAATAAAATCAGACGGTGAAGCAGCAATAGAATTAATTAATTCAGCAGCGCCAGGTGGAATAGATGTACATGCTTGATATTTGTGACGTGGGTTGGATAGGCTTATCAAGCAAAGCGCGATAACGTAATCCGACATTTCAAAAAGCAGGAGGGTTGCATTTTTTCTATACTCAAAACCGAGCAAATCCAGATTTAATTTTTATTTAAAATCAATTCCAGTACTAATTTACTGCCAAAGTAAGCTAGTAGCAATGATGTAAACCCAACCAAAGTCCACTGAATAGCCGTTTGTCCCCTCCATCCATAGCGGATGCGACCAAAAAGTAAAAACGAAAAGATTAGCCAGGCCAGAATAGAAAGTACGGTTTTATGTACTAAATGCTGAGCAAATAGGTCATCAATAAAGATAAATCCACTCACTAAGGAAACTGTAAGAAAAATAATACCGGTACCTATCATTTGGAATAATAGCGATTCCATCGTTTGTAATGAGGGTAAAGTTAAAATAATTCTTCTAGGAGGGTGTTTTCTTAATTGCTGTTCTTGAATGGCAAGAAAGATGGCTTGTAAAGCAGCAATATTTAATAAGCTAAAAGCAATAATTGAGCTAAGAATATGGGTGCTCATTTGCCAGCTATATTTTTGTAGGACGGGTTCAGTGTTAGGAAAATAAAGGGTTAAAAAAAGTGTTAAGGCAGCAATTGGAAAGACTGCAATACCTAGTTTTTCAATCGGTTTACTCAAGTTAACCAATAGTAAAAGTAGAGCAATGATTGAGGTAATAATTGATGCAATACTGAAAAAACCAAAATCTATGTTGGAATTTTGTATGGATATTGTTGTTATAAATGCAAGGTGTAAAAAAAAGGCAGCCCAGCCAGGCAATATGGACTTGAATTGCGATTTTTCTTTGATAATATCTATTGCAAGCAATAGGGTGCTGATTAAGTAGCATCCTATAGATAGGATGCCAAGAAGGGAAGAAATCATGGGTTTGCTATTAGATAATAATCAAAAGTATATGTTAATATAACTGGCTAAGTAGTCATAGGGCAAATGCCTTGTCTTGAAATTAAAAATGCAGAAGAGATATGTTTGATAATTTAACCGACCGTTTAAGTGGTACGCTTAAGAATTTAAAAGGCCAAGGACGACTAACCGAAGCTAACATTAAAGATGCTTTGCGTGAAGTTCGCATGGCTTTATTAGAAGCCGATGTTGCCTTACCAGTTGTAACTGATTTTATTGACAAAGTAAAAGAAGGTGCTTTAGGTCAAAAAGTACAAGCAAGTTTGAACCCTGGGCAAGCATTTATTAAGGTAGTTCAGGCTGAGTTAGTCAGTGTGATGGGAGAGGCAAATGAAGAGTTAAACCTCAGGGCAAACCCTCCCGCTATCATTTTATTAGCAGGTCTTCAAGGTGCAGGTAAAACTACTACAGTAGCAAAATTAGGTCGCTGGTTAAAATTAAATAAAAAGAAAAAAGTCGGTGTTGTTAGCGCGGATGTTTATCGACCTGCTGCGATCAAACAATTGCAGATGTTGGCTGATGATCTTGATTTGATATTTTTTGAAAGTGATGTGTCTCAAAAGCCTGTAGATATTGCAGTAAATGCAATTGAGGCGGCTAAAAAACAGTTTCTAGATGTTGTTATTGTTGATACGGCTGGTCGCCTGCATGTTGATGATGAAATGATGCTGGAAATTAAAGAGTTGCATGCGGCAATTAATCCAATAGAAACTTTGTTTGTAGTTGATAGTATGACGGGGCAGGATGCCGCTAATACGGCAAAATCATTTGATGACGCATTGCCACTAACCGGTGTGGTTTTAACCAAAGCAGATGGTGATGCTCGTGGTGGTGCAGCATTATCTATTAGACACATTACCGGCAAGCCAATTAAATTTATAGGGGTTGGTGAAAAAACTGATGCCCTGGAGTCCTTTCATCCAGATCGCATCGCCTCCCGTATATTAGGTATGGGGGATATGCTTTCGCTGATTGAAGAAATTGAGCAGAAAGCAGACAAGAAAAAAGCGGATAAATTAGCAAGAAAGATAAGCAAAGGTAAAAGTTTTGATTTGAATGATCTTAAAGATCAGTTATTACAAATGCAAAATATGGGTGGCCTGGGTGCGATGATGGATAAGTTGCCTGGTATGGGAGGCGTTCCTCAGAATATGAAAGATCAGGTTGATGATAAAATGATATCGCGTCAGATAGGTGTGATTAATTCTATGACACTCCAAGAGCGACGTTATCCAGATTTAATAAAAGGCAGTCGTAAAAAAAGGATTGCAAAAGGAAGTGGTCAGGAATTACAGGATGTAAACAGAATTTTGAAGCAGCATAAAATGATGCAAAAGATGATGAAGAAATTTTCTAAAGGGAATATGGCTAATATGGTTAGAGGGATGAAGAGTAATATGGGTGGAATGAGAAGATAAATTTTGTTGTCAAGGGTCATCTTTTTTATTTGATGAATGAAAAAGTGAGTCCAAAATATCTAATCTTTACGTCACCAACATAGATGTAGGGAAGAGGCGTGAGTAGGAAACGAAAGCTTTGAGTTACCTGCTACTACGTGCGAATTTCGCCTTGATCTTAATTATTTTGGCTCTCAATTTCCTCAGTTACAATTGATAAAGGTACCCTGAAGAATATAAAAAAATAATTTTGTTCTTCACATCTATAAAAATTCGCGTAGAATAGGCGGATTAAGTTTTAAATGAATATTTTTAAGGTAAATACATGGTAACTATTCGTCTTGCAAGAGGTGGCGCTAAAAATCAGCCGTTTTATCATATTGTTGTAGCAGACAGCAGAAAAAGTCGTGATGGACGTTATATAGAACGATTAGGTTTTTATAACCCGTTTGCGCGTGGCAATGAAGAAACAATTCGTTTAGATGGAGAGCGTGTTGATTATTGGAAATCTGTCGGGGCACAGCCTTCTGAACGTGTTTCTCGTTTAATTAAAGATACTAATAAAGAAGTCGCTACCGCTACTGCATAAACCTTTGTCAGAAAACGAACTTATTAAGGTTGGTGAAATATCCGGTGTATTTGGGATAAAAGGCTGGATTAAAATCTTTTCATTAACCTCTCCCAGAGAGAATATTCTAAATTATTCACCTTGGGTTCTTAAAAAAGAAAATGAGGTAAAGGATGTTTCTCTTGTTAAAGGAAAACGGCAAGGTAAATCAGTTGTTGCTAGCATAGCCGGGGTTTCTGATCGAGATGAAGCGGCAAGCTATAACGGCTGGGACATTTTTATTAAAAAAAGTCAGCTACCCAAGCCTGAAAAAGATGAATATTATTGGGTGGATCTTGTTGGTTTGCAGGTGGAAACAGTGTCTGGTGTTAGTTTAGGTCAGGTTGATCATCTGATTGAAACGGGTGCAAATGATGTGCTGGTTATTAAGAAAGAGGATGAGGAACGATTAATCCCCTTTTTGCAAGAACAAGTTATTAAAAAAATTGATCTGGCTAACAATAAAATGATTGTTGAATGGGATCCTGATTTTTAATTTTTGTTATGCATTTTGATGTTGTTACCTTGTTTCCAGAAATGATTTTGGACAGTTCCGGTTACGGAGTGACTGGAAAGGCTATTGAAAATAAAGTCGTAGGGTTGTCTGTTTGGAACCCAAGGGATTATACGCAAGATAAACATCGTAGTGTTGATGATCGACCCTATGGTGGCGGACCTGGGATGGTAATGAAATATCAGCCACTATTTGATGCAGTTAATGCAGCACAATCAAACAATAAGGCTGCAGATAGTAAAGTTGTCTATTTAAGTCCACAAGGGAAACAGATAACGCAGAGTTTATTGCTAGACATTAGCCAATCATCTCAATTGATTTTAGTAGCAGGTCGATATGAAGGGGTTGATGAGCGTTTTATTGATTCGATTTGTGATGAAGAGTGGTCTTTAGGTGACTATGTTATTAGTGGCGGTGAATTGGCGGCATTGGTGGTTATTGATGCGATCACTCGGTTAATCCCTGGTGTTTTGGGGGATGATGATTCTGCAAAACAGGATTCATATATGGATGGTTTGTTGGATTATCCTCACTTTACTCGGCCTGAGCAGATTGGATTGAGCTCTGTTCCTAAAGTGTTGATGAATGGAAATCATTGTGAGATTAAGCAATGGAGAATGCAGCAGGCGTTAGGTCGAACAGAATTAAGACGGCCGGATTTATTAAAGAATAAAGAGTTAAACGCAGAGCAAATCGCTCTGTTGGAAGAGTTTAGGAATATAAACTAGTTAGAGTCTATCAAGATCATTATGAACCGCTGTCAGTTATGTGCGGACGGAGTATAGAAATTGGAGTTTACATAGAGTAAATGATGATTTTCAGAGTCTCCTAAGCAACACCATCAGTGATATAGTGGATCTTGGGATGGTTCTTATATAGTTTCCTCGTTAGAAATTGATGTTTATTAGGGTGTGGTAATGACAAATATTATTGATATATTAGAAGCAGAACAGCTAAATAAAGATGTGCCTGATTTTGCACCAGGTGATACGGTTGTTGTACAAGTTAAGGTAAAAGAAGGCGATCGTGAAAGATTGCAGGCCTATGAAGGTGTTGTAATTGCCAAGAAAAACCGGGGATTAAACTCAGCTTTTACTGTAAGAAAACATTCGCATGGTATTGGTGTGGAGCGTGTTTTTCAGACACACAGTAAAATGATTGGTAGTATTGAAGTTAAGCGCCGAGGTGCTGTACGCAGAGCAAAACTTTATTATTTGCGTAACTTAACTGGTAGAGCAGCACGGATTAAGGAAAAACTTTGATAGAATAATTTATTGTTTTAGAAAAAGCAGCTTTTAAGCTGCTTTTTTTTGCTTTAAAACTTTTGTTTTGGTTAAATAAAAATTAACTTGAGACTGGTTTTTTAGGATTAAGGAATAAAAATGCCTGTTATGATAAATTGGATTGATTTACCAGAAGATAAAGAAAGCTCGTGTTTTATAATACCTGTTTTGGTTGGTGAATTAATTGTCTATCAAGTTGGCCACGTTGTAACAAAAACAGAGTGGTGTGTTGATTCTTCAGCAACTTATTCCTTCAAAAGTGATAAACAATGTAATAAAATTCAATTTTTTCTTGATAACCCAAAAAGCTCATTAGTCATCAATTTACAAAAACAAGGGACAAGTTTTAGAAATAAAGTCTGGTCTGAAATTTGTAAAATACCTGTGGGATGTGTGTTGAGTTATTCAGAGTTAGCAAAGAAAATTGATTCTGGACCAAGAGCAGTAGCGAATGCATGTAGAGATAATTTATACCCGGGAATAATTCCTTGTCACCGAGTCGTTTCAAAATCTGGGGTGGGAGGATTTATGGGGAAAATAAACGGTAAGCCAGTGGAGATCAAGAGAAAATTATTGCAGTTAGAAATGTAATGATTATGTTTTAGGTTGGAAGACTATGGGAACTTCTTTAGAGCAGATAGATTTGTTTTTGGACTCTCTATGGGTTGAGGCAGGATTAAGTGATAATACTTTAGCCGCCTATGGCAGCGATCTAAAGATTTTTTCAAAATGGCTTAACAAAAAAACGGTCGTTGAGGCAGAAGAAAGTGATATTGCTTTGTTTTTGGCTAGTCGTTATAAACAAGGTATAGGAAGCCGTTCATCTGCCCGTATATTATCTAGTTTGCGTCGTTTTTATGGTTATTTACATAGGGAAAACATAATAGCGTTAGATCCTACAGTTTTAATAGAGGCTCCCCATATTGGTCGGTTTTTACCAGAATCATTGTCGGAAATTGATGTGGAGTCTTTGCTGGGATCACCAGAATCTTCTAATGCTCTAGGTTGTAGAGATAAGGCTATGTTTGAATTACTTTATGCAACAGGCTTGCGTGTATCTGAATTAATTAGTCTGAAATTTGAACAAGTAAATTTTAGACATGGCTTTGTAAGAGTTATTGGTAAAGGTAAAAAAGAGCGGTTAGTTCCTGTCGGTGAGCAGGCAATAGGCGAGTTAGAGCAATATATGGCAGGAGCTAGAACAGAAATTCTTGCGAACAAACAATGTGATTATTTGTTTGTGACAAAACGTGGTGGAGGGATGACTCGACAAGCATTTTGGTACATTATTAAACGGTATGCAAAAAAAGCAGGGATTAAAAAACACCTTTCACCACATACTTTAAGGCATGCATTTGCAACACATTTGCTTAATCATGGTGCTGATTTACGTGTTGTGCAGATGTTACTGGGGCATTCTGACCTATCGACAACCCAGATTTATACCCATATTGCACAAGAAAGACTAAAGTCAATGCATGCGGAGTTTCATCCTAGAGGGTAAGTCAAATTCATTGATTTAGTTTTATAATTTACTTGGGTACTTGAGTGCCTTAAATTTAATTGAGAATAGTAAATGATTCAAAATATTCACCCCACTGCATATATAGCATCAACGGCCAAATTAGCTGACAATATTACAATTGGTCCATTTGTGGTTATTGAAGATTATGTTGAGATTGGAGATGGATGTGAATTAGGGGCGCATGCCGTTTTACAGTCTTATGTCAAAATGGGTAAAGGTAATATTTTACATCCACATGTTGTGTTAGGAGGGCTGCCTCAAGATATTTCTTTTAAAAAAGAAACTGTTTCTTGGTTAGAAATTGCGGATAATAATGTTTTTCGAGAAGGGTTTACAGCTCATAGGTCTTCGGTTGAGGGGGGGGTGACTAGAGTTGGTTCTGAGTGTTTTTTTATGAATAATAGTCATGTGGCGCATGATTGCAACGTAGGTAATAAAGTTATATTTGCTAATAACGTGGCAATTGGTGGTTATGTAGAGGTTGGAGAGAGTGTGTTTATGGGGGGAGCAGTTGTTGTGCATCAGTTTTGCCGCATAGGCTCTTTTGCAATTGTGCAAGGAACAACAGGATTAAGCATGGATGTTATCCCTTATATGTTAATCGGTGGCAGACCTGCAAAACATTACCGTTTAAATACAGTGGGTTTAAAACGAGCGGGTATAAATGGAGAACGATATAAAATATTATCTTCGGCATTTAGGTTGTTAAAAAATAAAATGAGTCTAGACGATTTGGAACAAACTGAAGAGTTAGTTTATTTAAAACAATGGTTGGAATATAAATCCAAAAGAGGTACACATGGGTTTATTGATGTATCTAAAAAAGTTCTTAAAACGTCGAATAAAAAACTATGAAACAACCAATTGTTTACGCTTTAGATTTTGATGGAGTTATTTGTGATAGCGCAATAGAAACAGGAATAGCAGGCTGGAAGTCCGCAATACAGGTTTGGGATGGGTTTTCTTCCCCTTTGCCATCAAAAAAAGTTCTTGATCAGTTTCGTGAAGTTCGTCCTGTTATGGAAACTGGTTATGAAGCTATTTTAGTCATTAAAATGCTTAACGATGGTGATTCGGTAGAGTCAATTTTAATGGGTTTTAGCAGTAAAAAGGAACAACTGATTAAGGATTCGAGTCTTGATGTAGATTTTCTCAAAAATTTGTTTGGTGAAATAAGAGATCAATGGATAAAAAATGATATTGATGACTGGGTGAAGATGAACCCATTGTTCACTGGAGTAATTGAGAAATTGAAGTATCTTACTAGTCAGGATGTGTGGTATATCATTACTACAAAACAAGAACGTTTTGTAAAGCTTATATTGACTGCTAATCAGATTCAAATATCGGATGATAGAGTCTTTGGTTTGGATAAAAAAATAAGTAAAGAAGCTGTTTTAGTAGACTTGGTAAAAAAACACCCTAATCAGGCTATATATTTTGTCGAAGATAGATTGGCTGCTCTACTTAATGTTATAAATAATAGGCGATTAAAGTCAGTTCAATTATATTTGGCGACTTGGGGATATAATAACGAAAAAGATAAAATAGATGCAAAAAAAAAGAAGATTGAGTTAATTGGACTAGATGAATTTTTAGTCTAAGTGAGTAGAGTCCATGGTTTTCAATAGCAAAAATAGAGTGCTATCTCGCCAGAATAAAAAAAGCCCCATTCGAATAATTCGTTTGGGGCATAGATATACTCATCACAACTAAGAGGAGGTATCGACTCTCAATTAGAAGATTAGTAGAGTTCTTTTTAAATACAAGTTTATTTATCAAAAAAATTATTTTTGATATTTTAATAGGTTTAAATACGTATTTTTATTTTTTTATCTCATTATTATCAGCAAGTTATACTATGTTATTGATAGTATTGATAGTATTGATAGTATTGATTAACTTTGGTTGCTGAGTTGTGTTTTTTAAGTACAATTTGAATTGTTGCTAACTGCTATGTGGTGTGAATAGCATTAATTCTTGAATCGAAAAGCCAGTGTTTTCGAAGGGGGGGCAAAAAGTTGTGTTGAATTTGCTAAATGTGGGATCTATATTTCTTGAGATTATTTAATAATCGAAGTTGGAGTGTAATTATAATCATCCTTCTTTTCAAAGAGTAAAGAGCTAAATCTTGTTTTTATGGCTTTAGCGTAATGAATTAGTCTTAAATAATGCCCTTAAGTACAATAGAAAATAGTATTTAATTCTGTATGATACTGGCTAAAGGGATATCTTGAGTTAGATATACGACTTTGTCAAGGAAGGATGAGTTATTGTTAAGGTTCAGTTAAGGGTTGTAAATATATAATTATCTAAACTCATAATAAATCTAGGTTTTTTGATCCTAGATTTAATAAGGATATTAAAGTTATTGCTACTATAACTTGGTGGGTTATTTAAGTGTGACTCAAGTTCGTTTAAGATTTTTATAGATATAAGTTGTTTACTTTTTTTAATATTTAGATAGAGGGTTTTTATAATGAAAAAAATTACATTATGTGCTTTGTTTTTCGTATTTTCGGTGAGTGCAAATGCTGCTCCTACTTTAACTTGGTCATCTGCTACTCCTGGTTTACGTGCTGATGCTGTAGAAAGTTTTGGGATGCATCATGAAGTTAATCCAAATGGCGACTTAAGTGCGGGTGATACTGTGACATTAGGTGCGTTTAACCATTTTTGGAGTTTTTCATCTGATGGTGCTGGTATGTTAGATTCTTTTGTCGTTTCTGCTACAGCTGGTGTGGGTGCTGTTACTGGTATAACTGCATTTTTAACTCGAAGAGATGATTGGAATTTTAATCCCCTTGATGAAATTTCTAGAACAGAAACTTCTGTCTCTAATCCATTTTTTCCTATTGGCCCAAGTTCTGGTACTTTAGTTGAAAACACATTGTTTTCTAATACTGATATATCTTTAGGTGACTATGTTTTGGTCATCAGTGCTAATGCTAGTGCTTTAATTAGCTCATATAACTTTACATTAGGTAGCTCAGATTCTGCTGGTACAGTTGCAGCAACACCGCTACCAGCAGCTGCTTGGTTGTTTATTTCAGCTATTTTGGGTGTTGGTGGTCTTGCATCACGTCGTAAAACATTGCCTGTTGATGGACTGGCTGCATAAAAATCGTCTTAATTGACTTTAGAAAGGGGCTTTTAGCCCCTTTTTTTATGCCTAAAAATAAGTTTATAGTCTATACTTAATACTCATTACTTAAACAAGCTTAGCTCAATAATATTATATGGTTACAGGGATACAGTTTGGTCTTGAAAAAAAAACTTTCTTTTTCTTAACGTTAGTTTTTTTTATCATTACAATATTATATTGGGAGGCCTTTGTCGATTTAGTGGAGCGGTGGGAGGCACATGAAGAATACAGTCACGGCTTTATAATTCCATTTCTTACCCTTTACTTTATTTGGCAAAAAAAGAACAAGTTTCACAATACTCAATTTAATTCATCTTGGTGGGGATTTTTTTTAGTTTTAGCTGGATTGGTTGTTTTATTTATTGGCAAGTCCAGTGTGTTGTTCATCTTGGTTGATTACTCCTTTATTATGGTCATGACTGGACTGATTTGGAGTGTGGTAGGGGGGGCAGCGCTTAAAGTGATTCTGGTACCATTGCTAATGTTAATCTTTGCCATCCCACTGCCTTCCTATATTGACGCATTACTTTCCTCTAAATTACAACTATTGTCCTCTCAGCTGGGTGTCGAGTTTATCATCTGGTGTGACATTCCGGTTTACTTAGAAGGTAATGTTATTGACCTGGGTGATTTTAAATTACAAGTGGTAGAGGCATGTAATGGGTTACGTTATCTTTATCCATTAATGAGTATTGGGTTTATTTGTGCTTATATGTTTAATACCGCAATGTGGAAGAAGGTTTTAGTGTTTTTATCCAGTATTCCTATAACCATTATTATGAATAGTTTCAGGATAGGGGTTGTTGGATACTTGGTTAATCGATGGGGTATTGAAGCGGCAGAAGGTTTTATGCACGACTTTGAAGGCTGGGTGGTGTTTATGGCAAGCCTTGCTTTATTAATGATTGAAATGCTACTTTTAGCAAAATTGAGTCGTAATTCACATTCCTTAGTTGAAATATTTGGGATTATAGATGATGCACCTAGAGTAGGGGCTAGCCAATCAATATTATCAAAAAACCAATTGGGATCACCTTTTTATATCTCTTTAGTTTTAATGATAGCAGTAGTGATCTTAGTATTTTTTATAGGTAATAGAAAAGAAGTTATTCTTGATCGTCAACCCTTTAGTCATTTTCCTTTGAAAATAGGTGCTTGGAAGGGGAAAAAACAGACGTTGGATAAAGATGCTTTAGAGGTTTTAAAACTTTCTGATTATTTATTGACAAATTATCGGGATGAAAGTGGTAAGAGTGTTGTTTTTTATATAGCTTATTATGACTCACAAAGAAAAAATGTGGTGCCACATTCGCCTAAGCTTTGTATCCCCGGTGGTGGATGGGAAATTTCTGAGATTTCTAGAGAAAATATTGAAGGGCAGCCTTTTAATCGTATGATAATTAAAAAAAGATTAGACGAAAGTTTGGTTTATTATTGGTATCAACAGCGTGGACAAATAGTTGCAAATGAATATGCAATGAAATGGTCTTTATTTAAAGATGCGTTATTGTTAAATCGAACTGATGGAGCTTTGGTTCGAATTAGTACTGAAGTATATCCTGATGAAAATATAAAAAATGCAGAAGAACGAATGAACAATTTTTTGTTAATGAGCAAACCATTATTGAGTCAATATATTCCTGACTGATATTTTATGTAATAATAGTTCTAATTGATTTAGTTAGATAAATGCTTTTAATTTTATGGATTTATTTATGATGAAAAGAGTTTTTTTAATCAACAAACTGACAGTTTTAGTCTTAGGAATAAGTGTGCTTTATGGTTGTCAAGATGCTACTCAGCGAGCGGTTGAGAGGGAAAAGTTTGGTATTGAGCTCTTTGAAAAAGGAGAATATGGTAAAGCAAAGCTAGAACTGGCCAGTGCACTTAAAGGTGATGGTACGCTTGGAAAGACCTATTATTATTTGGCATTGTTAAATGAAAAAGAAGCTAATTTCAAAGGAATGAGGGAAAACTTATTACATGCTGTTAAGTTTAATCCAAAAAATGTTGATGCTAGAGTAAAACTTGGAAAAATACATTTGTTATTTAATGACTTAGACAAAGCTTTATTAGAAGCTAACGAAGTTTTAAGTTTTTCAACAGATAATTTAGATGCTTTAACTTTAAAGGCAGCTATCTTTATAAAACAGAAAAAACAGAGTGAGGCTCTAGTTTTAGTTGATGATATTTTACAAAAAAAACCGGATCAAGCGGAAGCAATTTCTTTAAAAACATTGATTTACATGAAAAATGAGCAGTTTGATGATGCGCTCAATTTTGTAAGTCCAGTGATTGAATCAGGGGTTAAAGATATTTCTCTTCATCTGTTAAAAATTCAATTGGATGCTCGAAAAGCAAACATTGAAGAAGTGATTAAAGATTATGAAAGGCTATCTAAGTTACACCCTGAGAAAGTCGAATTTAAAATTGCATTAGCAAAAATTTATTCTCAGGCGGATAGAAAGCAAAAGGCTGAAAATCTACTAAGAGAAATAATTAAATCGGATCCTGATGGAATAAAACCTAAATTGGTGTTGTTAGACTTTTTAAATAGTACGAGTAAAAATAGAGTTATTGAGCAAGTTGAAAAATACACTAATGAGGGTTTAGATAAGCCTGAAAGTTTATTTCAAATTAGTCAGTGGCTTTTGAAGATGAGATATTTTCTAGATGCTGAATCTTTGTTGAGTAAGATTAGTACGTTAGAAATTGATGCCGAATTACAGCAACAGGTAAAACTCCAGTTAGCTCAGATTGCTTTTGGTAAGAATGATCTAAAAAAATCTAAAGAAATCGTAGAAGAAATATTATCAATTAATTCGGAAAATTTGCAGGCTAATATTTTAAAAACAAAGCTATATCTAGCTCAGGAACAATATGATAAGGCCGAAGCTATTTTAAAAACAATTCTTTGGACTGATCCAAATTCAGATGCGGCATTAACCCTAATGGCTCAGATTGAAATAATTAAAGGAAACCTTGATAAAGCTGATAATAAATTTCGTGAAGCTCTTGAGGTGAATCCTGCCAATAGAGAGGCTTTAGTTGCTGTTGTAGGCCGAGCTTTAAAAAACAAAGATACAAGTTATGCGACAGAACTATTAGAAAACGCAATAAAAATACAGCCAAATAGCTTAGATTTACTAAAGCAGGCAACTGAGATCAATATAATAGCTGGGGATTGGCCTGGTGTAGACAAAAAAATTGTAGCCATAGAAAAACACCCTGAAGGGAGATTACTTGCTAAATTTTTAGCATCAAGGAGTAAGCAAGAGCAAGGAAAGTTTCCTGAAGCTATTGCTGGTTTTAAAGAGATACTACAATTTTCACCGGATTACCCTGATGCACTGCGGCAAATGGCAACTTGCTATGAAATGTTGAGCCAGCGAAAAGAAATGATTAATTATATGACGTCATTTATGGAGGCTAATCCAAGGCATATAACGGCACATTTAATTATGGGGCAATTATTTTTACTAAATAAAAATTATACTCAAGCTATTTCAATCTATGAAAAAGCACTTGAAATAGACAAAAAACTTCCTCAAATTCATGTGGCACTGGCGAGGGCTTACAATGAACTAAAAGAATATAAGAAGGCTATTTCTCTTTATAAGAAAGGATTAGAAGAAAATCCGAATAATATAAGGTTGTCTATATATTTAGCATCTTCATATGAAAAAAACCACCAATATCAAAAAGCGATTGCCCTTTATGAATCTTTATTAGCAATAGACCCCGGTTTAGAAATTGCGACTAATAATTACATCGCACTGCTTGTTGATGTTTTTGGTGATGAAAAAAATATTGAAAAAGCTAGGAAGCTGGCTGTAAAGTTTAAAAATTCAGAAAATCCATTTTATCTGGATAGCTATGCCTGGATTGAGCTTAAATCTGGAAATGTAGACGTTGCATTACCTTTACTTGAAAAAGTTAATACTATGGCTAATCAAGTTGCTGTGTTTAAATATCATCTAGGCGTGGCATATTATGAGCAAGGGAACAATGCAAAGGCTTTATCTTATCTAAGGCAAGCTATAGATTTAGGGAAGAAAAATGGTGGTTTTGATGAAAACAAATTAGCGGAACAGCTTTTAGAGAAACTATCAATTAAGAAAAAATAATGGCATTATTGCCTTAAAACATATAATTTTACATAATGAGGTAATAAGTGTGATGTACTTTAAAAAACCAACTCTATTTTTGATTTGCATGTCAGTTTTAATTTCTGCCTGCTCTTATCCATCTTTAGATGATGAGTCGAAACATAATTTTTCGGATTATTCATATCAAATTGGTCCAGGAGATATGGTTAATATATTTGTTTGGGATAATCCTGATATTTCAACGACAGTTCCAGTAAGGCCAGATGGAAAAATTACTATTCCTTTAGCTGAAGATATACTTGTTAGTGGGAAAACGCCTTATCAAGTAGCCAGAGAACTGGAAGTCATTTATAAATCGTTTATACGTAACCCTCAAGTTGTAGTTATGATGCAACCAGATTTTCAAGGCGTTGATGCCCAACAAATAAGAATTATTGGGCAGATAGGAAGTGAAGGTAGTAATCAGGAATCAACTCGATACCGTGGGATGACAATACCTTACGAAAGAGGAATGACATTACTTGATGTTATTATTAGAATTGGAAGTATTGGGGAGTTTGCTGATGGAAATAGAGCAAGTATTATAAGGAAAGTTAATGGGGTTCAAACGAAGTATGGTGTGAATATTGATGACTTGATAGATGATGGAGATATGACAGAGAATGTTGTTATGTTACCTGGGGATATATTAGTAGTGCCTGAATCGTTTTTTTAGTTTGTATAGTTAAAGTATTCTATTAATTGGTGAATGAGTTCTTAAGTCCAAAATATACAGTTTCCGCTTTGGTTTTTTTGCAATTCACGTGTGGATTTTCATTGATCCTAAGTGTTTTATTCTGTTCTTAGCGTTTTCTCATTCACAATTAATACGTACAAGTATTATGTTAAAAAAATTATTTAGAGGCTTTGTCGATAAGTTATTAATAAAATGTACCAAACATAATTTACGGTGATTTCAATCTATTTATTTAGAATTTAACCAAGTTTATATTTTAATAAAAATTAAAGTATGCAAGAGCAGCTAACAGAAATTTTAATTCAAGTAAAGGGAACGCTTAAACATAAATGGGTTGCAATTAGTGTGGCTTGGCTACTCTGTCTATTAGGATGGGGTATTGTTATGTTTTTACCTAATACATACACTTCGGAGGCAAAAGTTCATATAGACTCTAAAACTATGCTTGAACCTTTATTAGAAGGTATTTCCGTTAAACAGGATTCGGCTATGTTAGTTCGTGTAATGAAGCAGCTGATGTTTACTACGCCAAATCTGGATAAGATTATAGAACTATCTAATTTAGATTTATTAGTTAAAAATGATGCTGAGCGGTTAGAATTATATGATGATATGAAAAAAGAAATTAAGATCACTGGTGGTAAAAAAGATGGTTTATTTACTATTACCTATGATTCTAATGAACCTAATATGGCAAAAAATGTTGTAACCTCAGTTTTAACTGTTTTCTCCGAGCAAACTCAGTTATCTACGATGGAAGATGTAAATAGTAGTCAGCGTTTTATTGAGCAGCAAATAAGAGAATATGAGGTTCGTTTACGAAGTGCTGAAAAAACGCGAGAGGCATTTAAACGGTCAAATTTTGGTTTGCTTCCTAAAGAAGGCGAAGGTAACGGACAAATAGGAAGGTTAAATAATGCTTACCAACAGTTAGATAATGCAAAATTAGAGTTAAGTCAGGCTATATCTAAAAGAGATGTTCTAATAAATCAAGTTCAAGATGTTATAAATTCAAACGCAACATGGGTTGATGCAAATTCAGCTCTCATTCTGTCTCCGGAAGAAGAAAAGATCAAGAAACTACGGCAGAAGAAAATGAATTTGTTATTAAAATATACTGAAAGCCACCCTGCAGTCAGTGCAATTGACCTTAGACTTGAAGAAGTAATTAAACGAAAAGAACGGAAGATAAATAAAAGTGGGGGCAAAGGCAGTACATTAAATGCAGGAGCAATGGCAAATCCATATGTTCAAAAATTGAAAACTTCATTAGCTGAAGCAAAGGCTGAAGTTGCATCCATTAAAGCACGTGTTATTGTTTTTAAGAAACGTATAGAGAAACACAAAGAACAATTGGATTCAAGGTTGACAGTTGAAACTGAAATGCAGAATTTAAACCGAGATTACGAAACCATAAGGGACAATTATCAGAAACTTGTACAACGTAGAGAGCAAGCAAGAATGGCTGAACAAGTCGATACTGAGACGGTATCAATAAAGTTTAAGATAGTAGATCCTCCTACTAAACCATTATCGCCTTCTGGGCCTAAACGATTGTTATTATTGTCTGGAGTTTTGCTCGCTAGTCTCGCTGCGGGTTTTGGGTTGGCATTTTTGTTTTATTTTATGAAACCTACTTTTATAACTACTGGACAAGTCAGAAAAGAATTAGGATTACCTGTGCTTGGTAGTATTTCAATGGTTTCTACAAATGGGAATAATAAAAAAGAGACTTATATGTATATGTTATTATTTATAAGTCTTGTTTGTGTCTATATTGGGTTAATGATTTATGAATATTTAAAGTTGCATAGTAGTTAAGGCAATAGGAAGCAAATAACCTACTCATTTTACTTGCTTTTATTTATCTTTGGTTTTGTTACTCCAGTTGTATAGCACATGCTATGTATCTTACGTAACAAAACCAAAGATAAATAAAAGCAAGTAAAATGATTGGGTTATTATTTTCAATTGCTTAACCCAATTAATGTGATATAAATGAATTTCTATAGAGAGTCTATATAATGAGCATTATTGATAAAATTGTAGAGAAAGCCGACAAAAAGGACAAAGGGAAAGCTCTTCAAAAGAAGGAAAAAGTTGATTCTCTGGTAGTAGGAAGAATGACTGAGTCAAATTTTCCAAGCCATTCTGAAAAGTTATCCCTAAAGACTACGACTGATAAAATTGAAACTAAAATAAAATCAAAGAAAATATTTTCTCTTGATCGAAAAAAAATGGTCAAAGCTGGTTTTTTATGTGATGAAAATACGGATAATCAAACGCCTGAAGAGTATAGAGTTATAAAAAGGCCTTTAGTGAATAATGCAATGGAGGTGCAAGAAAACGGAATAAATCGTAAAAACTTGATTTTAATTACCAGTAGTCAACCAGGAGAAGGCAAAACCTTTACTGCAATCAACTTGGCATTAAGTATTGCAAGTGAAAGAGATAAACAAGTTTTATTAGTTGATGCAGATGTAGCAAAACCATCAATAAATAAAGTATTAGGGATTAACGAAAATGAATCAGGGCTAACAGATTATTTGAATGGGGATGAAGACGATATTTCCATGATTATGATTAAAACAGATATTCCTGGTTTAACCATAATACCAGCAGGAAAAAAGCATATTTATTCAACTGAGCTGTTGGCTAGCAAAAGAATGGCATTGCTAGCGGATGAATTACATTCTCGATATGCAGATCGTATAGTTATTTTTGATTCACCACCATTGTTAGCAGCTACTCAAGCTGAGGTTATAGCAGGACATGTAGGACAAGTTGTTTTAGTCATTGAAGCAGAAAATACTTCTCAGGGTATGGTTTTAGAATCAATTGAAAAATTAGAAGTTTGCGATGTGGTTGTGGCTTTGTTAAATAAAGTCACAAGAAGTTTTGATTTGAATAAATACGGATATGGTCAGTATGGTCAGTAAAATTAAAGTGAGGAAATGGATTTTATGTAGAATTAATGTAGTTATATCAATACTTATTACAATAAATTTATTTCTCTCGGTTTCCTATGCATCTGACTGGAGGTTTACACCTAGTTTTTCTGCCTCAGAAGTATACTCAGATAATATTAATTTAGGTGTTTCCGGAAAAGAAAAAGGAGCATTTGTAACAGAATTGACACCTGGAATTTCAATAAGAAATAAAAGTGCAAGGAATAGTTTGAATTTAGATTATAGAGTGCAAAACCTGCTAAATTCAGGGGGTAACAGTAATTTTAATAGCTTTCATCAATTACAATTTGACTCAAATTCCGAGATTATTAGAAATTCTATTTTTCTGGATCTGAATAGTAGTATAGGTCAACAGAATATAAATAATAGGATAAGTGCAAATGATAACTTTTCTGGGAAAAATAATAGAACTAATGTGATTAACTATAGTGTTTCTCCATATTGGACGCCACATTTTAATGGGTATGCTAATGGTGAGGCCAGGTTCAAATATAGTCAATTGCTTTTAGATAATAATCTTGCCTCAGACTCTAAAAACTTAGACTATTCTATTAGGCTTAATAGTGGGCGACGGTTTACCTGGTTTACCTGGTTTATTGATCATAATAGATCAGATCAAAATAGATCAAGTGGGGAGGATGTGGTTTTTCAGAACACCTTGGGAGAAATGAGATGGCATATTAACCGTTATTTTAATGTTTTTGCTCAGGCAGGGTATGTTGATAACCAATTTGAACAAACAACTGGCCGAAATGATAACGGGTTATTTTATTCTTTTGGTGGTAAATGGAAGCCTAATCATCGCATAAGTTTAGAAGGAGCTTATGGTAATAATTCATTTGTAACCCTTGATATTACGCCAATCAGACATATGCACTGGGTCACTACCTATAGAAATAATGATAAAGGCATTAATACTGGGGATATATGGGAATCTAGTTTAGAATATATAACTAAAAGAACTATTTGGAAAGGAAGTTATTCAGAAGAAACTACAACAATCCAATCTGTACTTTCAGGGCTACCGGGGTTTGATAATTTGGATGAATTTGGAAATCCAATATTCAACTCAGTTGTTAATGGAGTCACACTATCAGATACCACTCTCCCAACATTTAATAATGAAGTACTTTTTACAAAAAAAGGAGAAGTATCAGTTGCATATAATACAGGGAAAAGTGAAGTTTCTATTCGGGCTTTTAGTGCAAGAACAACTTTTCAGACAACTCAGAAAATAAATAATGTTATTGGAGCAGAAGGTTTTTTAGATTGGCGTTTTATGAGACGAAATACTTTGTTTATTCGTCCTGGCTGGCAACAGATTACACGAGATGACTCGAAGGATAAAAGATGGACTATTTCTGCAGGACTTATGAGAAGAATACCTATTTCAATAGGGAGAAAGAGTAAGCTAAATGCCAAAATTGAGTATCAATATGTTAATCAACAATCTAATGTTGTGATTAATGAGTTTATTGAAAACCGCATAACTGCTAACTTATTATTAACTTATTAAAATTATGTACTGTAGTTATTATAATTTGAAATGTAAGCCATTTCAGCTTAATACTGATCCAGAGTTTTTCTTCCAAAGCTCAATGCATAAAAGTGCAATTGCATATATGCGTTATGGATTAATGCAAGGTGAAGGTTTTGTTGTTATTACTGGATTCCCTGGATTAGGGAAAACAATGCTTGTCAGGGAGTTAGTTAAAAATTTAAATGATGATGATATAGTTATTGGAGTGATGGTCTCTTCTCAGGTGGGAGCAACTGATACTCTCAGAGTTATTTCAGGTACCTTTGGATTGCCTTTTGTTGACCTTGATAAAGCAACTTTAATTGTAAATATAGAACAATTTATAAAATCTATTTCTGAAAGTGGAAAAAGGATACTTTTAATAGTTGACGAAGCTCAGAACTTGCCAAAACAATCTTTAGAGGAATTAAGGATGCTTTCTAATTTTGAAAGAAATGGTAAGATTGTATTTCAAACATTTTTAGTCGGTCAAAAAGAGTTGCGGCATACTATATTTGCTCGTGATATGGATCAGTTTAAACAACGGATAGTTTCTGCATTTCAACTAAAACCGTTAAATGTATTGCAAACAAAGGAGTATATACTTTTTCGTTTGGATAAAGCAGGTTGGGATCATAATCCTGAGTTTAATGATGATATTTTTCAAAAAATTCATGATTTTACGAATGGTGTTCCTCGTAAAATTAATACCTTATGTGATAGAATTTTATTTTATGGATATTCTTCTGAACTTGATGCTATTGATATTGAGTCGGTTAATAAAGTTATCTTTGAGTTAGAAGAAGAAATGATTGAGGATGTTGAATCTTTCAAAAAAGTGGTTTCAGATCTAGGTGGCCAGATTGGTGGTGATAATGGAGCAGGGGATGAAGAGGATATTTATCCAATTTTATCTCATGACCAGGAAGATTCCGCTTTGGTTAGTCGAATAAGTCGAATAGAACAAAAGTTAGAGAAATTACACGCTTCTCATAGAAAAGAAAAAAAATTGTTACGTAAGACTATTATGATCCAATTAGGTATGGATGATGAAGATTAGTTGAATACGGACATAAAACCAGCGCAAGAATAGATATTATTCAACCCTTATCGGCCCTTAGTTAGATGGGGTCAATATTGTAATAATGGGAAAATGGTCGCTGTCGATTGAAGGACCAACCCAAGCCCGTTTTGTTGACCAAGCATTTTTATCATATAGGATGTGGTCGATACGAATCCCAATCCATTTAGAAGATTTGCTATAGCCAAAACCAGTCCCTTTTTGTGCAAAACTATTTTCAAAGTTAGCCCAGTAGGACTGATAAATTGGACTTAATTCAGTCATGTTAAAATCGCCTGCAACGATACTTAGATGACCTTTCTTAGCTAAATTTGATGCTATGCCTGATTCTATTAACTGATGTTCAGTTACATCTTTCATTTTAGCAATCCCCTTAATAGGGTTTTTTATTAATGCTTGTATCCCTTCTCTTGGTGTTTCTAAATGCACATTGTAGAAGTCTATCATTTTAGATGGGGTATTTATTTCGACATGCATAATAAAATCCCCCCAATCCTGTAGAAATTTTCTAGATACAGCGTTTACTAATTTAAGTTTATACTTGCTTATTATGCATAAATGGCTTTCACAAACAACATTCCAGGGTGCATGACCAAAGTGATGTTTAATTTGTGCTGCTGTGGCTTCTTGAAGTGAAATAATATCAGGTTGAATATTTTTAATTAATAAAGCTATTTTTTGTGGGTCTGTCCCTTCTAAATTTGCAGATAATACTGTAAGCTTTTGAGTTTGTAATATGTCTTGATCAATAGAGTTGATGTTAAGTTTAAAACTAGAGAAGGCATAGCTTGCTAGCAGAGTAGTGATAGTTATAATAGAAGCTAAAATCCACCGCTGGGAATATAAAAGAGCAGGAAATATAAAGACCCAAGGCAAGATAATAAACCATATTGGAGTATAACAAACCAATGAAGCAAGCCAGAAAATAGATTCCGGCCAGTATTGTATTCCCAAAAGGAATAGTAAAGATAACAGATAAACAAGTGCAACTATCCTGATAGGGGTTTTAAGCGTTATGTTCATCTTTTTATTCAAGCTAGGTTAAAGTTGCGTTCGTTATTTTTAAAAAAATATTTTAATTACGAAAAATAATTGAAAATAAGGGGTAGTATTTAAGCTGCATTAAAAGAAAAAAGTCAAATTTGACCTTGCCCAGTATACCATTTTATTATTTTGTGTTTTAAGTTGCGTGGTTTGTTTAACAAACCAAATTTGTTCAAATATTTTGACTTTGGTTTCTTGGGTAACTTAATATCCTATCAATCTTACTTGGGTTATCTATCATTAGTTATTTTTATTATACATTTTACTATGCGACCAATGTTGTATCACTAAAGATTAACCGTTGTCCGACTGATTCTAGGTTGCTAAAGAAAAAAATCAAATAAGGTTTAAAACAGCTGCTTTATTTTATTTTTAACATAAGGTTATAATGAGATTTTACAATTATTCATAAGGAGTAGATATGAATGCTCAACAAATTTTAGATGCATTACTTAATTCTGGAAAAGAATTAGCTGAGAAAGGGAAGACTTTAGCTGAAGCTAAGTTGAATGTTCCTGATGACCCAGAAAAGCGTGAAGCAATGCTAACTGGTGCTGGAAAAGGTGCGTTGGCAGCAGGTGCTTTAGCAGTCTTACTGGGTACTGGTACTGGGCGCAAATTAACAGGGGCCACGCTTAAACTTGGTAGTCTTGCTGCCATTGGTGGTGTAGCTTATAAAGCGTTTGAAAACTGGAAGAGTCAGCAATCTGATAGTCAGATCGTTAGTGTGGAAAAAACGGCAGATCAACTAACGGGTGAAGCAAGTGAAAACCGTAGTAGAGCAATCATTAGAGCGATGATTGCTTCCGCAAAAGCTGATGGTCATATTGATACGGAAGAAAGAAAAATTATTTCTCAACATGCTGAGAAGCTTGGGCTAGAATCTTCAGTTGCTACTTTTATTAAAGATGAACTAACAACTCCTTTGAATGTTAAAGAAGTTGCTGCTGGGGCTGATTCGCCTGAAGCAGCTGCAGAAATTTATCTGGTTTCTATGATGACACTTAATTTGGATAATGATAAAGAGCGTGAATATCTTGCTCAATTAGCTCAAGCACTTGAGCTGGCTCCAGATTTAATTGCTGAACTGGAACAGCAAGCAACAGCTTAATTCATTCATTATTAAAAAAAAGAATGAAGACTTATTGTCTTCTAGGTAGTATTGAATCTTCATATAAAAGGCACTGTAAAGTGCCTTTTTTATTTAATCTTAAAGAGTGGTATTAGGTGGCAGAGAATTTTCAGCAATATTTTTTATTAGGTGAGGTTTTTTACTCAAAAGACCGAAGAACTAGTATTCTTGAGCTCTACACGGGTGAAGTTTATGTTGTTGAGTTTTTTTCTGATATACCTAAGTTATTTGATGGACACATTGTTCAGTTTGTTTTAACAAAAGGTATACCAAAACAAATAACGATACTCGCTTTTAGTGGGAGTGCTAAAGCACAATTGTATAAAATTGCGGCTGAAAAAAAATTGATGCCATTTTTTTCTTTGGCGATTCAAGACGAAGTGAAACAGGTTCTTGACAATACAGGGATAAACGACCCTGAGCTGGATGATATGGAAACACTGGCATTTTGCACTATTGATGGTGAAGATACTCTGGACCTTGATCAGGCTTTACAGGTTGAAAAAATAGAGACTGGGTTCGTCGTTAGGTATGCAATAGCAGATGCTGCTTATTATATTAGACCTGGTTCAGCATTGTTTGAAGAAGCATTGAAAAGAGGAACAAGTTATTATTTACCTGGATTAATGATCCCAATGTTGCCTCGTGAGCTATGTGTGGATGTGATTTCCTTAAATGAAAATGTCTCTCGACGAGCCGTAATATTTGAGACTATATTAGATCAAAATGGTTGTCATACAAAGACAACTATTATTCGTGCAAGGATAAGGAGTCGAGGCAAACTTTCCTTTAAAGAAGTGGAAGATTTTTTGAGCGAACCTTTAAAATTAATTAGAAACGATGAACGTTTATCTGAAAGTCTTAGATATTTTAAAGAAGTGGGTTTGCTTAGGTTAAGACTTGCTGAAGAGCGAAATATTGCCCGCTTTCACCGAACAGAAGTCAATGTTAAGCTTGGACAGGGTGGTTTTGTTTTTAATTTATTAGATAATGTTAGAAATGAGGTTGAGCTCTATAATGAACAATTTTCTTTGCTCTGTAATATAGCAGGAGCCAGGTTGTTGGTTGAGAGAAGTGACATTTTTACAAAATTTATTCAGCCAATTTATAAAATACACCCCCCTCCATCAGACAAAAAAATAAAAGAATTTGAAAATGTAATTAGTCAATTAATTAAAGTTCATAAATTAAAAACGGAGCTTTGGCATTGGCGACAGACTGGAGATCAAACCTTATCTGATTATTTAAAAAAGCTTCCTCAAAAGGGAGCTGATAGTAGAATTTCACAGGCTATTCATCGGCAAGCCTTGCTAATAAATACTCGGTCTTCTTTTTCAGAACAACCTGGACGACACTATGGTGTGGGTGCAGATGTTTATGCAAGATTTTCTGCCCCAATGAGAGAAATTGTAGGTGTTTTTTTGCATAAAGAGTTAATAGAAAAAATAATGGGTTGTGACTTAAATTGTTCAGAAGAGCAAGATGAGGTACTTAGACAGCAGATAATTCAAGCGGCTAATCGAGCTAAAGGAATTCAAAGACAATTAACTAATGAAGCAAATTTATTAGTTTTAGATCAAGTTTTTAGCATTGATTTTGAAAAAGAAGAAATTTTTTTACGCAAAGGAACAGTAATAGGACTTGGGCGTGATAAGCTTTATATTTTACTCGATGATATATCAATTGAAATAAAACTATATGTTCAACCGCTAGCGGCGTTTTGGAAAATACCATTAGAAATTGACATTGGCCAATTATCGTTAATCAATAGTGACAACCAACAATGCTTGGTAAGTCTCGGTGATGAAGTTGATATATTTGTTTCGGATAAAGATCAAAAAAAACATCGTTGGATTTTTTCAATTGATCAACCTGTAAAAAGACATTAATAGCTTAAGATTATGAATAAACTTACAAAAATATATCTTATCTATTCTTCTATAGTAGAAGATAAACTGGAGATGGTTAGTCAGCATAAATTCATTGTAGAACAAGAGATTGAAATAAGAAATATAAAGCTGGCAGAAATGTCTTCTATCCATATTCATGAAGGTTTAAATCATGCGTTACTATGGGTTGAACAGAAAGATTATCCTCAAGCTCTACAAATTGCTTATCAGAAAAAAATGTCACTTGGGTTTCTGCCCGTTAATGGTGATAAACCATCGCAATTTATAAATAACTTGGATTTGCCCGATAAATTTAATGATTGCTTGGAAGAAGCTTTGCATGAAGAACCTTTTCCTATGGACTTGATTGAATGTAATGGTGAAATTGTTATTAATGGTGTCAATCTGGAAAACCAAACGACAATGGCTGAGTTTATTGGCGATAGTGATGAGTGCACAGGAATTAATAAAATTAAATTTCGGTTTAAACGATTGTTACATGCGTTTTCATTGACGCCACACCCAGTCACTTTTATCACAGGAAAAGGAAAAACTATTTCAACAGCTATTACCGGAATGGTATTACTAGATTTTCACAAACAAGGCGCCTTATTAAATCAGTTTAAAGATTCTATTTCATTACGGGATCATCGTATTTCTGTCGTATTGTTTGCTCCACAATCTATTTTGTCGTATTTACATTTAACTTCATCAGATTTTATATCATCTAAAAAGAAGGGGCTTTCTCAACAGGTAGGCTATATTCGAACCGAATCATTGGCGATTAAAACATCAGTTGATACCCACTATTTGGTTAATAATAAACCAATAACGACCAAAGAGTTAAGCCTTAAAACACTGAGTGATGGTCTTTTTGTTAATGCAGGAGAAGCATTTAGAGAAAGACAACAATTTACAGATGATAAGGAAAATATCAGTTGTGAGCATTTGCCTCAGCAGGAAGACAGAGTTAAATATTTAAGTGAAACTTTACCTTTTTTTCCACATGCAGTGGAGTCAGATTTTAAAGAACTATTTCTTAATTTAAAAGAAAGTGCCAGTATGAACAGTACCTATATTTTATTAATGGTACTGAGTTCATTATTGGCAACCTTAGGGTTATTTCTCAATAGTCCTTCTATTGTTATTGGAGCAATGGTCTTAGCCCCCTTAATGTCTCCAATTATTTCTGTATCAATGGGGATGCTGCGTTCAAATACAGAATTAAGCAAGCAAGCATTTTTAACTTTATTTGTGGGAATGTTTACAGCTTTATCATTATCTGCGTTGATGGCTTATTTATTACCTTTTCAAGAATTGACAAATGAAATTGAAGGTCGCCTGAATCCTTCTACATTAGATTTGTTAGTCGCTGTTTTGTCAGGAATAGCAGGAGCATTTGCAAATGTGAAAGAAAATGTTGCCAAGAGTTTGCCTGGGGTTGCAATAGCGGTGGCACTAGTCCCTCCTTTATGTGTGTCAGGGATTGGTATTGGGTGGTTAAATTATGAAGTTTTCTACGGTGCTATGTTACTTTTTTTAACTAATTTAACAGGTATCATTATGGCTGCCGGTATATCCTTTATGATTTTGGGTTTCGCACCCTTTTCAAGAGCAAAAAAAGGGATATTTATTTCATTTTTTTTAGTGGCTATTATTTCTGTTCCTTTATTTCTTTCTTTTGAAAAAATGCAAAAAATGGCTGAAGTTAAAAAACAACTACGCAGTCAAAACTATGAAATTTCTGGTCATGTATTACAATTACGCAATATTAAATTAAGGGTAGGAACTCCTTTAAGAATAAGTGCTGATTTATTAAGCACGCAGATGCTTGACGCTAAAGTACTGACACAGTTTGAACGTTTTTTATCTGACCAGTTGAAACAACCAGTGAAAGTGAATTTTTCAGTCCATATGGTGACAGGACATAATTTTTAAGTTTTTTATAAATTATTGCTTTTATTATAATTGTTGGATTTGGAAAAATAACTATAAAATTAAATTATCTATTTTTTTTAGCTCTCTTAAGACAACTTAACCTGAAAAATTCAATGAACTTAGTTGCTTGTCGTGGTAGATATTGATGATTTGGAATACTCATGATTATGAACTAGCCTTTTCAAAGGCTATTGTAATAATAGAGCAATTAGTTGCTTTAGTCATTAATGAAATTGCAATATAAAGCTCTACACTTAAATTTGTTCAAGTCGTGGATATTGTCGATAACAAATACGTTCCAGAATGATGGCAAATATGTATTGATATTGGTAAACTTATTTTTGTTCTCTAAATGGTTTTAAAAAAAAGATAATCACACCAAGAATAATAATTCCAAAGAAAATTGCTAGCCCAGTTTCATCTTCTTTTGATACCGCGTGACTCTTTCTAGCTCTGAGTTTCGAAGCAGAGGTTGTGCTATCAAATGAATCATTTATTTTAAGTTTTTCGGGGTTTTTATTATCATTTGAAGTGATTATTATTTTGTCAGATGAGGTTGGCTTGTTTTTATTTTTTTCTGTCGGTGTTTCGATAGCACTCGAGAAAGGGCTAGCAAATAGGAATATGATAAATAAATTTATTAAAATGGTATTTCTTTTCATTTTTCAGATGACCTGCTTTTATTAATAAAAAGGGTTAGAGTTCACATGTTTGCTGAACTTCTTGGAAAAGATACTCAATATATTGATCAATAGAATGATCATTAAAATGGTCTATTTCCTTGTTCATAAGGCCTTTCACAAAGCCTCTCCACATATCTTTTCTTCTTTGTAAAAGACATCAGTGTTCCCATATAGTCCCTACCCAGGAACTAACCGAGCCATCAAGGTACACATAAGGTCAGCCAGCGGTTTTCCGGTGATGATTGCATTTTGAACGGCTCGAATAGTATATGAGCTGATACG
>JAKIVF010000030.1 GCA_021647145.1 Methylococcaceae bacterium
TAGCAATGCCAAATAATTCCAACAAAACGCTCAATCTGACGCTTGACTTAGCGTTCACAGGGAGCCGAGTAGCGGGGTGAAATATTAATTTTAATTTACTTGTATACCATAATGGACTCTATAACTTATAGGATACAGAAGAAAAGTAATTATTCATCTGCCTTATTTTTTAACTCTAATGCAGCCTGATATAATACTTTTTTTCTTGCTCCCGTAATTTCAACAGCCATAGCCACCGCTGTTTTAATAGAACACTCTTTTAATAATACCAATAAAACTCTTTTCTGCTCATCCGTTACTACTTCCAGCTTTTTTTCTATAACGGCACCTTCAACAAGCACAACAAATTCTCCTTTTTGCATATTCGCACTTTGTTTTACTCTTTCTACAACTCTATCCAATGAATCACTTACCACTGTTTCATAAATTTTAGTTAGCTCTCTTGCAATAACAATTTTTCGATCTATCGGTATCACTCCAGCTAAATCATTAAGGGAAGCTACAATCCTATGACTTGATTCATAAAACACCCATGTAACAGACATATTTTTTTTAGTCATAAAAAAAGTTTTTCTAGCTGAAGATGTTCTCGGCAAAAAACCTTCAAATGAAAACTTTGTAACAGATAAGCCTGACACAGATAAAGCTGCAATTAAAGCACATGCCCCTGGAATCGGCGAGACATCAATCCCCTCCTGTTTCGCTAACTTTACCAACGGCATACCGGGGTCGCTTATCAAAGGTGTCCCAGCATCTGAAACCAAGGCAATTGACATCCCTTTTTTTAATTTATCAATCAACCCTGGCGCTACTTTTTCTTCGTTATGTTGATGAATTGAAATTAATTTATTATTAATTGCATAATGTTGTAATAATATTTTAATATGTCGCGTATCTTCAGCAGCAATTAAGTCAACATGTTTTAAAGTTTCAACCGCTCGGTAGCTAAAATCTGCTAGATTACCTATTGGCGTTGCAACAACGTATAATTTACCGCACATATTCTCTTTATTCCCTATGCTAAATATCAGGCTTCTCATGAACTGTCATTATTTACTATATCCCTGTTTCTACCTAATTTTCTTGACTAGCTGCGCGACGGAAACTTTCCAGCAACGAGATCACAACCCTAACAAAATGACTCAGGCTGAATCATTTACCTATAACGGACAACATGAAAAAGCAGCTCAAATATATCAAACATTAGCTAAATCAAAGCCTAAATACCAAGATAAGTTTAGCCTTTTAGCCGTTGATTCTCATATCCAGTCAGGCAACGATCAATTGGCGCAAAAATTATTCTCCACAATCAAACCTTCATCATTATCAACTGAACAACGAAGTAAATATAATTTGCTTTCTGCACAACTGCTTTTAAGTCGCGGTAAAGCCGTAAAAGCACTGGATAAACTCAAAATAACACAAGTCTATACGTTACAAAGAAAAGACCAAATAACCTATTACCAGTCTTTAGCTTTTGCACATTCCTTAACGGAGAATCAACTGCTAAGTGCTCAAGTTCGGATTGAATTAACCCAATTTCTTGATACTGAAGAAGATCGTGCTAAAAACAATGAGGTTATTTTTAACACTATAAACCTCATTCCACTAGAAAAACTTTACCAATACCAATCAGAAACACCTGATATTTTAAGTGGTTGGGTAGCATTATCCATAGTTTATAAAACATCTCAATCAAAACATGATCATACAAAACTACAATCAGATGTTTATAGATGGCAAAGACAGTATCCTCAACACCCAGCTAATTCTGGTTTTTTAGATTCATTATTTATTGAAAGCTCTAAAATAACTTTCAAAACGCCATCCTCTATTGCCCTATTACTTCCTGAATCAGGTCGTTTTTCTCAAGCGGGTCAAGCAATAAAAAAAGGGTTTATGGAGGCATTTCATCAAAACCATTCTGATGAAAAACCGGCTATTCAATTTTATGATAGCTCATCCAACAATCTTGCTGACTTATACTACCAAGCCATCTCAGAAGGTGCTGAGTTAATTATTGGTCCTCTTAGTAAAGAAAACATACAAAAATTGGTTAACAATGTTGAGTCATCAGTTCCTATTCTGGCACTTAACCATATTCCTGGCTTGGTAAAAGACAATCTTTTTCAATTTGGTTTAAGTCCAATTGATGTAACAAAACAAATTGCAACTAGAGCCAGCCTTAAAGGAATTAAAAACATACTGATTATTGCACCAGAAACTAATCAGGGAAACCGAATTAGCAATTCATTAACAGAGTACTGGCAAAATATAGAGGGTGTTGTTCTAAACTCACAGTTATACAATCCTAAAGAGAATGATTTTTCCATCCCCATTAAAGACCTCCTTAACCTAAACGAAAGTAAAAATAGATATAATCAACTTCAACGCCTTTTAGCAACTAATATTCAATATAAAAAACGTGTACGTCAGGATGCTGATGCAATTTTTTTAATTGCCACGCCTAAAATTGCCAGGTCAATCTACCCTCAACTTCGGTTTTATGGAGCAACAAATATACCTGTTTACACGGCATCTAATATATATACAGGCATTCCCAACCCATCATTAGACCAAGACCTTAATAAGATTACATTTTGTGATATTCCCTGGTTATTCCCTTCCTCCTATTCAGGGGATTTAGACCAAGAATCGCTGAAAGAAATTTGGCAGCAAATCCCTAACAAATATTTAAGATTAGTCGCCTTGGGAATAGACTCTTTTAACCTAATCAATTATCTTAATCAACTTGATATGGTGGCTTACACGGGAGCAACGGGAAAATTATCTCTTAATATGGAAAATAGAATTACGCGTCAATTGGTCTGTGCTAAATTTGTTAAAGGAGAAGCAGTTTTACAATCGCCTCTTTATGAAGAAAACATTGAAGAAAACATTATTGAGGATAAACAAAATATGGTCGATACAGAAGAGATAATCGACTGAATGTTTAACAAAAATAAATCATCACACTTAATTCGTGGAGAGAAATCAGAACAAATTGCGCAGCAATATCTAATAAAACAAGGCTTACAATCCGTAGAAAAAAACTATCTTTGTAAACATGGAGAATTGGATTTAATTATGCGTGATCAAGAAACATTAGTTATTATTGAGGTAAGGTATCGCAAATCATCAAAATTTGGTTGCGCAGAGGAAAGTATTACTCCAGTAAAACAATCCCGTATAATAGCCTCCACGCAGCACTATTTACTCGTCAACAAAATTAAAAGCGCCATTCGATTTGATGTAATAGCAATGTCTGGTAATAATGAAATAAACTGGATAAAGAACGCATTTTAGTCCGAGTAGAATAATGTAACGCCTCTATTTTTCTTCAATTTATCTAGACCTATGAGCTTACAAGACCGTGTAATTAATCATTTCTCTGACAGCATTCATGTTAAACAAGACGCAATGGAAAGTTTATCTGAATTAATAGTCTATGCTGCACAGAATATAGTTGAAGCTTTAATTGATAATAAAAAAGTTCTCACCTGTGGAAATGGAGGTTCTGCTGGAGATGCACAGCATTTTTCATCAGAAATGCTTAACCGCTATGAACGAGAACGCCCAGCTCTGCCAGCTATTGCCTTGACCACTGACACTTTAACAATCACCTCAGTAGCAAATGATTACAATTTTGATGAAGTTTTTTCTAAACAATTACGCGCTCTAGGACAAACTGGAGATATATTACTAGTCTACACAACAAGTGGAAATTCAAGTAATATTATCAACACAGTAAAAACGGCCCAGGATAAAGAAATCAAGGTGATTGCCTTAACAGGAAAAGAGGGTGGGTCTTTGGCTTCTATTTTGAAAGAATCTGATATAGAAATCAGAGTTCCGTCTAAATCAACAGCCCGTATTCAAGAAGTCCATTTACTAATCACGCATTGTCTTTGTGATTTAATTGATTCACAATTATTTGGTAGTTAAACTCAATCCATGAAAAAATTTTTAATCTTCATTTCTATTGTTTTTCAACTTTTACTCGAAGGATGTTCAACAGTCGCAACAGGAGGAGCTGAAATCACAGGACTGTCTTTATGGCATGACCGCCGCACAAGTAAAGCCTTAGCAATAGATGAAAGAATTGAAATTAATTCCGTAATAGAATTAAACTCACATGATGACACCCGTAATAAATGCCATTTTAATGTGACTTCATATAATGGCGCTGTTCTCGTTTCGGGAGAAGCACCAACTGAAAAGTTACGGAATAAAATCATTTCAATTGTCAGAGTTATTCAAGGTGTAAAAATTGTTCATAACGAACTACAAATTGCCAGTCCTTCCACTTTTTCAAAACGCTCTTATGATTCTTATATTACGACTAAAATAAAAACATCAATCAGTCGTATTAATAATATCCCTGGTTTTGATGCAACACGAATTAAGGTGGTTACTGAGTCAGGCACAGTTTTTCTTCTTGGGCTGGTTCACAAAAATGAAGCTGATGTTGTCACTGATATTGCACGTAGAGAAAAAGGTGTTAAAAAAGTTGTAAAAATTTTTGAATATATCCAATAAAAAAGAAGAATACAGCTATACTTTCAGTTAGTTACTTCTAATAAATTATAGTTTATTCAAGAACCATGAAAGAAGAAAAGCGTAGCCATCAACGAATAACACCTGCAATACACAATACGACTGTTGTGTCAAGTAAAGAAACTTCTCTTCATGCAGAAATTATTGATATTAGTCAGACTGGAATTAGAATTAAATTCAAAGAATCTTTACAAAACCAACTTGAGAATAAAGTAAAAATCACTCTATATCTCCCAGATTCCGGAATTCCATTTTCAGTCAATTGCCTGTTTCAAAACCAGCATACCGATACAGAATATGGCCTTCATTATATTCAAGACAACAAAGTTCAAGAATCTATAGACGATATGCTATTTAAGTGTGTAAAACTTGAAGATCCTATGTTTTTGATTAGATCACCCCACCCGCCCTCTGTGGGATAAGGCTTTATAAATCAGTATTAAAGAATTACATCACAAAACATAAGATATAGCGAAATATATATTTTTAAGGGATAATAGAGAGATCTATCGTCTCGCAATCACCTCCATATCCCAACGCAATGAAACAAAAATTAGTATCTCTACTTCAGCAATCTGTTGAAATACTTAAATCAAAAGGGATTCTGGATAAAAAACTTAATCCAACAATCAATGTTGACCACACCCGTGACACTCGCCATGGAGATTTTTCTACCAATTTAGCAATGGTATTAGCAAAACCAGCTGCGACTAACCCTAGACAATTAGCTGAAAAAATTATTTCTATCCTTCCAGCGGACCCATTAGTATTCAAAATTGAACTAGCGGGACCTGGCTTTATCAATTTCTTTATTAATGCGGATGCCCAATTCCAGATAATAAAACAAATTCATGATGAAGGGAGACAATTCGGGTTAAGTAAAATTGGTTCAGGGAAAAAAGTTCAAGTTGAATTTGTTTCTGCTAACCCAACCGGCCCATTACATGTTGGACATGGAAGGGGGGCAGCTTATGGATCAGCTATCGCTGACTTGCTCACTGCTGTCGGGTTTGATGTTTCTAAGGAGTATTATGTAAATGATGCCGGACGCCAAATGGATATTTTGACAACCAGCGTTTGGTTACGTTATTTAGAAGAGTGTGGAGAAGTTGTTACCTTTCCACTCAATGGTTATCGTGGAGAGTATATTCGTGACATTGCTTTTACTCTGCATAAAAATAGAGGTAACGAATACCGTAGACCCTCTGAATTAGTTACAGAAAATATTCCTGCAGATGAAACACAAGGCGGTGACAAAGAAAAACATATTGATGCTTTAATTGATAGAGCAAAAACACTATTAGGGTCATCACTTTATGACGATGTATTCCAAGCAGGGTTATCTGTCATTCTTGGAGATATAAAACAAGATTTAGAAGAGTTTGGTGTCACTTTCGAGGAATGGTTTTCTGAAAAAATTCTCATGGAAAATGGTTCTATTAAGGAAGCCCTAAAACGACTGGATAATGCCGGTTATTTATATAAAAAAGATGGGGCTACCTGGTTTTCATCCAGTCAATTAGGGGATGATAAAGACCGCGTTGTGGTCAGAGATAATGGCCAGGTGACTTACTTTGCCTCTGATATTGCATATCATATGAATAAACTTGATCGTGGCTTTGATCAGGTTATCAATATTTGGGGAGCAGATCATCACGGGTATATCCCCAGAATTAGAGCTGCAATGCAAGCTCTTGGAGCAGATGAATCAAAACTCAAGGTACTATTGGTTCAATTTGCAATACTTTTCCGAGGAACAGAAAAACTCCCTATGTCTACCCGCTCTGGTGATTTTGTCACATTACGCCAATTACGTAGTGAGGTAGGTAAAGATGCAGCACGTTTTTTTTATGTGATGCGTAAATCTGACCAACACATGAATTTTGATCTAAAACTAGCTACATCAAAAACTAACGAAAACCCTGTGTTTTATGTGCAATATGCACATGCTCGGGTATGTAGTGTTTTGCGTCAATTAGACGAAAAAGGCTGGAAAAGAGATTTGCTGCTTGGTATGGATAATTTAAACCTGTTAGATGAAGAGTACGAATTGGCGATCATTACCACTTTATCAAAATATTCAGAAACCTTAGAACGAGCAGCATTGCAGTATGAGCCTCATTTATTGATACATTTTCTCCGGGAGTTAGCTAATAATTTTCATACTTACTACAATGCTCATCAATTTTTAACAGAAGATGCTACACTTAGAAATGCAAGACTAAACCTGATTTGCGCCACAAAACAAATACTCGCTAACGGTTTATCACTTTTAAACATCAACACGCCTGAGTCTATGTAATGGCCCGAGATTATAAACACAGAGCCCATCAAAAAAAAACAAAGCTCGAATACTCTTCAGTGTCTTGGTGGAAATGGCTGTTAGTCATTCTTATAATTGGTCTTTTTGCCAGTTTCTTAATTTTTTTAGGCAACTCATCCCCTGAAATTGAAAAACAAAAAATAGTATCTCTTCCAAAAAAAGAAAAACCTAAAAAAGTTAAAGAATTAAAAGAACCACAATTTAATTTTTACACGATACTTCCAGAAACAGAAATTGTAGTCCCTGATTATGAAATTGATACTCGTAGTAGAGAAGAACACTTTGGCAAAGGTAAACCACTGAAATATCTGATACAAGCCGGTTCATTCAGACAGTTTTCAACTGCTGACAAGTTAAGAGCTAACTTGGCATTAATGGGGATTGAATCAAAAATCACAAAAGCAATAGTTGGTAATGTCACATGGAACAGAGTGGTCATGGGCCCTTATACTCAATCATCTAAAGTCTCAAGCATTAAAAAAAGACTGAGAAAAAATGGTATTGACACCAGAGTGACAGAAATAAAAGGCTAGTTCAAAACGACGAATTTCATATAAGTATCGCCATATTCTATGGTTATTTTTCTTGCTGAATGAATCTTCGTACAATCTAAAATTAAATTTCTCACAGCAAATTATTCTTAAAACACAAGCTGTGAGAGAATTATATTTTTATTTACAACCCATTAAAATTGATGAAATATATTCATCCTTAGTAATCAACAAAAGGGTTTTAGTATCAAGTACCATTCTTATTGGTATACTCTCAGAAACCAAAAGATCATTAAAATAGACTAATAAAGTATTCCCAATATTTTTTTCTGTAAATTCTTTTAATCTCAATTGACCTTGATCTGTAAATTTCACCTCTACAAGGTTTTTACCTTCTGCATCAACATTAGGCTCTATCTCTTGGACATCTTCTTTTTCAAGCTGCAGGAACTCCTTATCATTAATAACAAATCGTAGACAATCAGATGCATTGGATACACCTAAAGATATAAAATATCCACACCAAATAAGGAAAATTGAAATAAGTAATTTTTTCATATTTCCACCTTATCTAATAGTAATTCTAATAGTTTGCCCTAGCGTATGGCTCCTAAACCTTATCTTCTGCACACAAACACAGCTTCCAGCTCTAAATCTTAGCGAGCCTGGACCAACAACAATCTCTGAGATTTCTCTTGCGCCTGACCAATATTTCACCTCTGCATCAAAAGTCGATGGAGCACCACTTATTGTATCGAATTCAACTTTAAATCTTGCCGCCCCTATCATTTGCCAAATTCTACCCACGCCCCCCATATGCGACCTAGTGGGGAGCCCAGCCATTTTTTATTCTCTACTCTCTCATAAATTAATTTTTATATTATTGAATATAAAAGATAACATGCTCATTATTAAAACACAATACTTACTAGCTGACTGAAAAGGCTCTTGCAAATGACTCTATGGCTATTAAGAATATATTTTTAACCTCTTATTCACTAGCCTCGTCACTATCATCCGAGGTCATATCAGAAATTTCTTTTAATCGAGAAACTACTGTAAAATTAATTGTATCTTTAGGGTAATCACCCTCATTATCCATATTTCCGGCTACTTTTTCCATTAACAATGTTAATGTTTCATTTACATTAGAAACAGCATAAACACTAAATAGCTCGGCTTCAACAGCATCAATCACTTCCTGCTTTAACATCAAGTTTCGCTTATTAGAGGCAGGAATAATCACACCATGTTGTCCATTCAACCCTCTTGCCTTACAAAGTTTAAAAAAGCCTTCAATCTTTTCATTAACACCACCAATCGCCTGGACTTCTCCATACTGGTTAATTGAGCCTGTTATAGCAAAGCCCTGTTTGATTGGTATATTAGTTAAAGCAGAAATTAAACAACAGAGTTCAGCCAGAGAAGCACTATCCCCATCAATATACCCATAAGACTGTTCCATCGCTATACTAGCCGATATTGCTAAAGGAAATTTCTGAGCATAACAATGCCCCAAATATCCAGTTAATATCATCACTCCTTTTGAATGGATTGCCTGCCCCAGTTCAGCTTCTCTTTCAATATCAACAATGCCACGAGAGCCCGGGTAAACAGTGGTAGTAATTCGAGCAGGTGCACCAAAACTACTTCCTCCAATCTCCATAACAGTTAAGCCATTAACTTTACCTATAGCCTCTCCTTCGGTATCTATCAAAATAGTTCCGTCTATCATTTCCTCAAGAATTTCTTTAGCAATTCGACCACTCCGTATCTCTTTCGCTAATAAAGCTAACTCAATTTGTGACTTATCAATTTCTTTCACTCCCTCTTTTGAACAAATCAAATTAGCCTCTCCAATAACTTCTAAAGAGTCATTAATGCGTGCTGATAATCGGTTTTGACTCTCTGAAAGCCGGCAACTATGTTCAATTAATCGAGCTATTGCCTTTTTCGTTAAAGGTAAAACTCCAGAATCTGATGCCTGTTTAACCATTAAGGTAACAAATTGTTCAATTGTGTCACTAGTTATTTTAATATGATTATCAAAATCTGCGAGAACTCGAAACATTTCATTAAATTCACTATCCATGTCCTCTAGTAAATAATAAATATTTCTTGGTCCAACTAATATAACTTTAACGTCTAGTGGAATCACCTCTGGTTTTAAAGTCATGGTATTAACACCAAACTCAGTATAAGGCGATTCAATTTCTATCTTTCCAGTTGTTAAAGCCCGCTTTAAACCTTCCCAAACAAAAGGGTAGGTTAATATTTTTTCAGCATCCAGAATTAAATAACCACCATTCGCTCTATGTAATGAGCCTGAACATATGCGACGATAAGAAGTAATCAAAGCGCCTTGATCGCTCATATATTCAATACGCCCAAATAAATTTTGATACGTTGGGTGTGATTCATAAATAACTGGCGCCCCTTTTCCCTGCTTAACATCAACTAAAACATTGGGTGTATATTGCTCGGTTAGTATCAAACGTTTAGTCGCATGATCTTTAATTTCTTGAGTACGGGAAGGCATTAAAAAATCTGTAATAGTATCAACCACATTATTTTTTAATTCAGCTAAATAGCTTAATACATCATCTGTATTTTGATATTTGCTATTTAATTCTTCGAATAACGGGTCAATGGCTAAACCAATAGTATCAATATCCAGCTGTTTAGTTTCATCTGCCAACGTTCTTCGCCATTGGGGTAGCTTAAGCAAAGCTTCACCCAAATAAGCCTCAAGCTCTTCAGTATGTTTATGAAATGCTTCTCTTTCTGCCTGGGGAAGCATTGTAAACTGGTCTTCATCCAAGGCCTTATTATCATTAATGGGTAAAAAGGTGACGGTATCGCTTTCTCTAAATAAAGCAACACTCATAGTTTCTGCCTTTTTATCGACTAGATCAATTGCTGCGGTATATTGCTGATTAAAATGACGTTCTAATGTTGCTTTTTTTTGTTGATAAGTCGGGCTTTCAAAAGCCGCAGGAAAAGTAGCCAGTAAACTATCAATTAATTGTTCAATATCTTTTGTGAATAAATGCGCATCCCCTGCTGGAAACTCTATTGAAATAGGTTCTCGAGTATTCTCAAAATTATCAACATAAGCATAAGAAGGAGGTGTATCTTGTTTTTCAGAAATACTCTGTAAATAGTCTGAAATCATAGACAGCCTCCCAGTTCCAGGCTCGCCCATTACAAAAATGTTATAGCCCGGGTTTTTCATTGCAACACCAAATTCTAATGCTGATTGAGCTCTCGACTGACCAAGAATAGTATTGTGTTGTCTTGATATTACTGGAATTTCAAAACTATCTAGATCTATATTAAGTTTTAAAAACTCTTTTGGAACCTTTACATGGTTTTTCATAAATTCAGACTATTGTTACCGATAGGAATTGTAGATAAGGGGAAGTTGTTACTAGAACTGGAAAACTACCCAGCTTTTAAATATCTGGTTATTTTGAAGGGGGCTCATCCGACATGGTAAGTATATGGCTCATTTTTTTAGCTTTAGTCTTTAAATACTCTGCATTGTCATGGTGAATATCGGTTTCTATAGGAATACGCTGATCAACGTGTACACCTAATTCAATTAACTCTTCAATTTTTTTAGGATTGTTGGTAATTAAAGAAATACTCTTTACGGCTAAATCTTCCAGCATCAATGCCGCTAGATCATAAACTCTCTCATCGGCAAGATGACCTAAATGAATATTTGCATCCACGGTATCCAGCCCCTCATCCTGAAGATTATAAGCTTGTAGTTTTTTTAATAACCCAATCCCTCGTCCTTCCTGACGTAAATAAATCATGACACCGCAACCTGCTTTATCTATCAGATTTAATGCCATATCTAGCTGCTCACCACAATCACATCTACGCGAACCTAAAACATCGCCCGTAAAACATTCGGAATGAATACGAACAGGGACACCTGTCTTATTAGCCACATCTCCCTTTACAAAGGCAATATGCTCCTTTTCATCAAGACTATTACTGTAATAATGCAAGGTAAATTCGCCATGCGCTGTTGGTATTCGTGCCTGAACTATATTTTTTAATTTTGCTTTCACTGTTTAGCTATACTCTTCAATATCCATTTTTATCATGTACGACTGATTCTTCTGATTAAGTAGCCAAGTATAATTACTTTACTGCCTGAATCAGTTTAACCATATCACTACTCGCAGGGTCTACAATCACCTTTTCAAAACCACAGGACTGGATGCTTTTTACAGTTTGTCTATTAATATTTGCTCCAAAAACCAAAACAACCAATGGATTTAATATCTTCATCATCATTGCTTTTACTGGATTAGAGCTAAGCACATGCTCTAATAATAAAACCTGTCCTCCAGGCTTACAAACTCTATATAGCTCCTGTAAACCTTTAATTGGCTGAGGGACTGAGCAAAAAACAAACGTTGCTATTACTGTATCAAAACTATTATCTGCATAACATAAAGACTGAACATCCATCAGCACTATTTCTACAGATATTCCATTCCGATGTCGTTTACTTCTAGCCTGCTTCAACATATCTTGGCTAAAATCCAGTGCTGTAACCTGAGTATCAGGAGGATAAAAAGGAAAGTTTTTACCTGTTCCAACACCTACCTCTAAAATATGCTCTCCTTCAACCTTATTCCATAAAATCTGCCGTTTTTTCTTTAGAAAAATCCTTTCTAAAAAACCTTCCAGACCATCAAAATAAGGCGCAATTCGATTATATTTTTTTTTTATTTTTTCATTCTCGTCTTGCATTTTAACCTTCTATTTTTTAGTGTTCTAACTGTTGAGTCCCATAAAAAACTATGAAGTATAATCCATAAATAGGGTTACAAGTAATCCTGTTTTTTCAATAATTTTTTTCAAACCAGAAACACGGTAAATAAAATAAATTAGTGTTTTCTTATATTTTCAGTTACAATTATACTCTCTGCTAACTACTCTACAGAAAGTTTTACAGGTATGTTCCCTCCAACTAGCAAATTATTGATCATAATATTGGCTTTGCTACAACTTGTAGCACCGTTCACACATGCTCATTCCCATGGAGAATCAACTGAAAATGAACTTCATATCCCTGGGTTAGAATATTTAACTACGAATAAAGACGGTTCATGTTTTTTGTCTATAGACCACTCATTAGTCCCTGAATCTACAGTAATTAGTGTTGGGACAGCCATTAAACAAAACAAGGCAATATCTGACTCCACTTTAGATTTTTATTTACCTGAAAAAAACTATTCAGTTAATTTTGTTTCCAAAGGGGCATCAATTGTTTTTGATCACCTCATGTCAGAACCTATCTTGACTGCCCACTATACTTTACTACCTTCCCGCGCCTCTCCCATAGCAACAAACTAGTTTTAACAACCAGGCCTCTTGTAAGTACCCAAGCAAAATCAATTCAATTTTTTTATTTGGGTACTTAACACTCAACTCTTTCACTTATTTTTAATCTGTATTAGAACAGATTAATCATTTAAGGCAACTGGAAATATATAACCCTTCTACTTTGCTTAGATTATTTGTTTACCTTCGGTTTTGTTTTATAGGGCGCATAGCTCTAACTACGTGTCCGAAACAACAAAATCAAAGACGAACAATAATAATTAGAAAAGCTTTAGCGATTCTTATGCTTTAGTACAAGTATGGTGGGTAGGTTATGTGTTTCCAGCTGCCTAAGCTGTCAGAACCTGAACAGGCTTTCAAGCGAAAAACTACAAACCCCATAAAAACATTAAATTGAAGTGATAACACTTCCTTTTTATATATAAAGACAAGCTACCTAAACTGGAGTTTCACCATGTCTAACTTTAGACATATTAAAAGATTATTTTTTTTAATACTGTTAAGCGCACCTCATTGCTACGCCCATGATAATCCAATCGTTGAACATCACGACTATATCAAAATTGATAAAAATTTAACGTTATCTCAAGTCATTAGCCTGACATTAGAACAATTTCCTGACCAAATGCTAAACACCGCACGTCAGCAAGAGGCGAATGCTTTGCAACAAAGAGGAAATAGTTGGTTAGCTGGTGCGCCTAATTTCGCAATGCGGTATCAAGATGATCTACCGGGTGACGATATTGGCCTTAGAGAAATTGAGGCAGAACTAGAATTACCTTTATGGAATTGGGGACAACGCTCTGCAGGACAAAAAGTTGCCGAAGAAGCACTATTATCAGCAAAAGAGCAATCATCTATTTTAAATTTGGATGTTGCAGGATTAGTTAGAAACGCTTTATGGAATATAGAATTGGAAAATATTCGCTATCAACAAGCCAAGTCTAATCAAAATATATCACAACAGCTCCTCAATAAGATCAAACGCAGAGTAGAATTAGGCGATTTACCTCGCACTGATTTATTGCTTGCTAAAAGTGACCATTTGGCTAAACGCTCATTACTGACTAGAGCTGAAGCTGAACTGATGCATGCTCGAAAAAGTTATCTTAGCTTAACCCAAATAAGCATAATTCCTGCCTCCTTTAAGGAAAAGTTGAGTTCCATTGTTGAAATTTCTGCAAATCATCCTAAGTTAGCTGCAATGAATGCCGTTGTTAGGCGTAAACAAGCTGAGCTTAAATGGGTAAAGTCTGCCGGTTCTGGACAGAATAGTTTAATTTTAGGTGGAAAAAGTGAAAAGGGTGATGAGAACGCCGATGATATTGAAAGTATGAGTGTAGGACTATCTATTCCATTTGGGGGAAGTGCGCATCTTGCACCAGAAATCGCCTCAGCAAATCTCGAGCTAACTGAAACCTATGCAGAAAGAGCCCGCCTTTTCCGAGATTTAGAAAAGAAACACCATGAAGCAAAGCATGCCATAGAAGTTAGCAGAACAGAGCTAAAACTTGCTAATGAACTCAAACAAATATCTGAATCCCTTTTAAAAATGACACGTTTAAGTTTTTCAGCAGGCGAAATAAATTTAATCGATTTATTAAAAATCCAGGCTAAATCTCTAGATTCAATTCGTCTAGCAAAAGAGCAAGAAATAATGTTACAAAAAAATATATCACTATACAACCAGGCAGTAGGAGTACAACCATGAAAAAAAATTTAATCATATTACTTTTTTTAGCTTGTCCCTATATCAGTGCCAGCGAAAATAAAGTGAACTTAACCCCTGACCAATTAAATAATCTGGGGATAAAAACAGATAAACTTAAATCTATTCTAGATTTTCCTTTATTAAATGCACCGGCAAAAGTGGTTGTTCCACCAGATCATGAATTTATTGTTAGCGCAACTCAAGCTGGACTAATCAGTAAGCTGAATGCAGCCATTGGTGATGAAGTTAAAAAAAACCAAATTCTGGCATTGATTAAAAGTCCTGAATTATTATCATTACAACGTCAATACCTTAAAGCGCACAATGAAAAAAAGCTTGCCTGGACGAGTTACAATCGAAATGAAAAACTAGTACAAGAAGGTGTGATTTCTGATCGTCGCTGGCAAGAAAGCCGTAATGAATACTATGCTTATGTCGCAGCAGAAAACGAAACTAGGCAATTGCTGGAAATTACTGGTATGTCCTCTAACGAGATCAAAAAACTAGTCTCTCAACGCAAACTCAGTAGTGAACTAACAATACGTTCCCCTATTAAAGGAATTATTTTAGAGCGCATGAGTACAGTTGGTGAAAGATTAGATATTCTTTCTCCTATCTATAAAATCGCTAACCTAGATCAACTTTGGCTTGAAATTAATATCCCTCAAGAGCTGTTAATTAAAATCAAGATTGCAGACAAAGTAAAAGTAGAAAACAAAGAGATAAGTGGATCAATCAGCTTATTAGGCCGAAGTGTTAACCCTAAAACTCAGACTGTACTTGCCAGAGCTACCATTTCTGGAGGAAGCTCGTTACTTAGAGTGGGACAAAATATTAATGTACAAATCATCCAAGTAAGCAACAATCCAACGTTTAGCGTCCCCCATACTGCAATCACTCAAAATGAAGGACAAGCGTACCTATTTATCCGTAATACAGAAGGTTTTACAATTAGCCCTGTTACCGTTATTGGCAAACAAAAACAAAACTCGATAATTACTGGAACTGAAGAATTAAAAGAAAATATTGAAATTGCTATCAAAGGTACCGTGGCACTGAAAGCAAACTGGCTTGGCTTAGGGGGTGACGAATAATGTCAAATCTAATCCGCTTTGCCCTGTCTCAAAGAATACTTATCATATTATTAATTTTTCTTTTATCCGGGGCAGGTTATTACTCCATTAAAAGTATTCCGATTGATGCCTTTCCAGAAGTTTCTCCAACTCAGGTAAAAGTAATAGTTAAAGCTAATGGCATGACACCTGAAGAGGTTGAGGTCGGTATAACAGCACCTATTGAAGTTGAATTATTAGGTATTCCTAAACAAACCATGCTTCGCTCCATAGCCAAATATGCAATCACTGATATTACTATTGATTTTGAAGAAGGGACCGATATTTTTTGGGCACGTCAACAAGTGGCCGAAAGAATTAACGCCATCTGGAGTGATTTGCCTGAAGGTATTGAGGGTGGAATAGCCCCAATGACCACACCTTTAGGTGAAATGTTTATGTTTTCTATTGAGGGAGGTGACTTAACTTTAATGGAGCGTCGTAGCTTGCTTGATTGGGTTATTCGACCTGCATTACGGACTGTATCAGGGGTTGCCGATGTAAATGCGCTTGGAGGCTTGGTGCGTACCTTTGAAGTGTCACCAGATAACACCAAAATGTCTACTCGAAATATAAGTATCAACCAGCTCATTACTGCAATTAAATCAAATAATCGAAATGATGGTGCAGGTCGATTATCAGAAGGTGAAGAAACTCTCATTGTACGTGCAGAAGGAAAAATAAAAAATTTAGAAGATATTCGTTCTATTGTTGTTGATCCAAAAAAAGACTCTCCCGTTTTTGTGAGGGACATTGCTGATATTAGAATAGGCTCATTAACGCGCTATGGAGCAGTGACTAAAGATGGCAAAGGAGAAGTTGTTACAGGTATCGTATTAAGTCTTCGGGGTGCAAACGCTCGACAAACTGTTATTGATATAGAAAAAAAACTCGAAGAAATTAGCTCGGGGTTTCCAAAAGACGTAAAAGTAAATGTTTTTTATAATAGAGGGAGTTTAATTGATACAGCCGTCAGTACCGTCTCTAATGCCTTGATGCAAGCCATTGTATTAGTAGTTATTTTACTCATTTTATTTTTAGGCAACTTAAGGGCTGCACTAACAGTAGCTCTTTCTTTACCAATGGCTGCTATGGTCACCTTTATTTTAATGAAAAGTATTGATATGTCAGCCAACTTAATGAGCTTGGGTGGACTAGTGATAGCCATTGGAATGTTAGTCGATAGTGCAATTGTGGTTGTGGAAAATATTACCACTCATTTAGCAGATAAAGAAAAATCAAAAAGACTACCACATTTACATACCATATATAGAGCAACTAAGGAAGTTGCACTCCCTGTTACATCGGGCACTTTAATTATCATTATCGTTTTTTTACCTTTACTCACTCTACAAGGTTTGGAAGGCAAACTGTTTACCCCTGTTGCTCTTACTATTGTTTTTGCACTTGGCAGTGCCTTGCTATTAGCTTTTACAGCAATTCCTGTGATTTCATCTTGGCTATTAAAACAGATTCCAGATGAAGAACCCTGGCTTCCCAGACAATTACAAAAACTTTATCACCCTATTCTTTTGTGGAGCCTGAACAATACCAAAAAAGTATTTACTGTTGCGATAGGGCTTTTAGTTGTGACAGGAATTATTTTCACTCGATTAGGTAGTACTTTTATGCCAACCCTAGATGAAGGAGACATTGTTTTACAGGTTGAAAAACTGCCCTCCATCACATTAGAACAAACAATTGAATTAGATACACAAGTCCAAAAAAATCTACTTAAAAAAATCCCTGAAATTACGCATATAATTTCAAGAGTAGGCTCAGACGAATTGGGCCTAGATCCAATGAGCCTTAATGAAACTGATGCTTTTTTGGTATTAAAAGAAAAAGACCAATGGCGTATGGCAAGTAAAGACGAGTTAATCGAAAAAATTCGTACAGTATTAGCTCAAACTCCAGGTCTTGCTTTTGGCTTTACTCAACCGATAGATATGCGAGTTTCTGAAATGCTAACAGGCTCACGTGGAGATGTTGCAGTAAAACTATTTGGTTCCGACCTTAAGATATTAAATTCTAAAGCCAAAGAAATTGAAACTGCTCTAAAAAACATTCAAGGAGCTAAAGATGTTTTTGCCAGTGAAAACGAAGGCATGCAGTTCTTACAATTAACAATAAATCGTCAATCCGCAGGTCGTTTAGGACTCAATATTGATGATCTTGAAACGATATTACGTGCCAAAATTGAAGGGCTTAAAATTGGTATTATTCAAGAAGGTATGACACGAACACCCTTAGTTATAAAAGGCTCTAGTGATATTTCCAGATTTGAAAACCTGCAAATCACATTACCAGAAGGAGGACATGTGCCGATTACTACTGTTGCTCATTTAGAACGCGTAGAAGGCGTTGTTTCAATTGATAGAGAAAGGGGGCTGCGCTTTGTCGTCATACAAAGTAATGTAGAAGGACGTGATTTAGTTGGATTTGTTGATGAAGCACGTCAAATTATTGCTGAAAAAGTTAAACTACCTACTGGTTATTATGTTGAATTCGGAGGTGAATTTGAAAATCAACAACGTGCATCCTCACGCTTGGCATTGGTTGTGCCAATTTCATTAATTCTGATTTTTTTATTATTATTCTCAACCTTTTCTTCTGTTAAACAAGCAAGTTTAATTCTCTCTAATATTCCTCTAGCGATGGTGGGTGGTGTTTTTGCTTTATGGGTTTCGGGGGAATACTTATCAGTCCCTGCATCTGTTGGCTTTATAGCCTTGCTTGGGATTGCAGTTTTAAACGGCGTGGTTATGGTCAGTTATTTTAACCAACTCCGTGCTACAGGCATGGATTTAGCTCAAGTCGTTATTATCGGCTCAACTCGTCGCTTACGTCCGGTATTAATGACTGCAACAACCGCAGCTTTTGGTTTAATGCCGTTACTAATTGCAACGGGACCAGGTTCTGAAATTCAACGCCCTTTAGCTATTGTAGTGATTGGTGGACTGGTTTCTTCAACATTTTTAACACTGATTCTACTACCAATACTCTATCAATTATTTAGTGATAAAAACCTTCAGGAGATAAACAATGGAAAATGAAGAATTTATGTTTACCCTTAATGCCCCGACTAGCCTTGAAGAATCTATTGTTGATTGTTTATTAATATTTGAGGCAGAGCATGGGTTTGAAACCACCTCCATCAATGCACATGATCACAGAAATGAAGGTCTGTCTCTAGCAGAACAAGTGACTGGCAGAGAGCGAAAAATACGCTTTCAAATGACTTTAAAAAAACAAAATTTAGCTAAACTAATCAATCGTTTAAAAGCTGATTTTTCAGGTTCTGGCATCAACTACTGGGTTACACCTATAGTTGATAAAGGTTTTATATAAAAGAAAAACCCTTACATAATTTTTTGTTTTCTATTAAAATGCAAAACTCCTCCCATTTTAATTAAAAGGAATATGTTATGTCTGTAGAAACTAGGTTTTCAGAGGAAGAGCAATTATTATTAACTAATACACCCTCACTCATTGGCTCAGCTATGGCTTTTGCTGAAGGTAGTGGGTTAGGAACAATCAAAGAATTATTTGCCAACGCTAAAACATTTATTGGCGGTGCAAAAAGCTTTCCAGACAATGAAATTATTGTTGGAATTTTACCTAATCTGGAAGATAGAAAAGAAGCCATGGCAAAAGCAAAAGATTTTCGTGAAAAATCAATGGCTAGATTAAAAGAAAAAGGCATAGACTCACACGAAAAACTGCAACAACAACTATTGGCTGATTGCAAAGCCGTTTCCACCTTATTGAGTGAAAAAGCAACAGAAGCTGAAGCAAGTGAGTATAAAGAATGGGCAATGTCTGTCGCAGAAAATGTAGCAAAAGCAGCTAAAGAAGGCGGTTTTCTAGGCATAGGTGGTGTAAGGATAAGTGACGGCGAAAAAGTGGTTTTTAATGATATTGCTCAAGCGCTGGGGACATCTTCACAATTAGGTTAACCCATCATCTAATTAGTTACCCTAGAAAGATCAGTTGGGTGCAGATTTATAGTGCAAGGCGCTGGTTTCACGGTGCTTTGAAAAAACCTTAGTCTCACTCATTAGGTTCGGCGGGCATTTTTTTTAAGTGCTGTGAAATCAATCAGTGGGTTGTATTTGAAACCGTGATCAACTGATTTTTCTAAGGTTATAGGAAAGAGGATAAAACATCCTCCTTCTTTTTTCCACCTAAGTTGCAATATGGTATTGTATCTGCCTATTATTCGACAACATTATAATTTTTAAAATTAACTATGGGCATAAAAGCAGATAAGTGGATACGTCGAATGGCGCAAGAAAAAGGAATGATTGAGCCTTTTGAAGCTGGACAGGTACGAGAATCAGAATCTAATCAAGAAAGAATTATCTCTTATGGAACATCTAGCTATGGTTACGATGTCAGGTGTGCTGATGAGTTTAAAATCTTCACCAATATCAATTCTGCCATTGTTGATCCCAAAAACTTTTCTGATGAAAGCTTTGTTGATATAAAATCTGACGTTTGCATAATCCCGCCCAACTCTTTTGCATTAGCCCGCACCGTTGAATATTTCCGCATACCTCGTGATGTTTTAACCATTTGTTTAGGAAAATCAACTTATGCTAGATGTGGAATTATTGTCAATGTCACTCCTTTAGAGCCTGAATGGGAAGGTCATGTTACTCTGGAGTTTTCCAATTCAACTCCCCTGCCAGCAAAAATTTATGCGAATGAAGGTGTTGCTCAAATGTTATTTTTTACCGGTGATGAGGTCTGCGAAACCTCTTATAAAGACAGAAAAGGGAAATACCAGGGACAGCAAGGTGTGACTTTACCTAAAGCCTAAAAACCTATTTAATAACTCTTAATGTAATTTATTATTATTTATAAATAAGTCCTCAGGTATTATTGTCGGTGGAATCTGCACAAAAAAACCTTTTTCTTTCAAACTTGCCAGAACTTTATTGACATCTTCTCTGGCTAATTTTAGATCTGCTATTAGCTCTAAATCCATAACATATTCCAAGCGGCCAAAACTATTTAATAAGCTTTCTGGAATTTTGGAAAAATCATCTTTATTTTCAACATATAAATAAAGCTCGGATTTTTTAAGGCTTTTATAAATAAAACATTGCATTACAATACTCCCTATCTTTGTACCCTGACTATTTTATACTCTTCTCCCATGGAAAACACACCCATTAAGCCAGAAAATTTCTTTAAAACTGCCTGCTATTTTGAAAGCTCGCTTATTTTAGTCGCGATAGTTTTAGGATGGATAGCAGATATAAATCCATTTGAAAGTATACACTTTTCAGAAAATGCTGTGCTTTTTGGTTTTTTTGGAACCATCCCCTTATATCTTATTTTTATGACCATGGAACATATGCCTTATGACTCTATCCAAAAAATAAGGCAGATTTTAATTGATACGATAGGGGCAAGTATGAATAAACAGAATTGGGCTGATTTATTTATATTAGCTGCTATTGCAGGTGTAGCAGAAGAAGTATTATTCCGCGGTGTCATTCAACCATGGATGGAAAACTCATGGGGCATGAACCCAGGGCTAATCATCAGCAGCCTATTGTTTGGACTGATTCATGCTGTCACCCCTCTTTACGCTATTCTTGCAACAGTAATCAGTATTTACCTTGGTTTATCTTTAGATTACGGTGGAGAACGAAATCTGCTAACACCCATCGTCATCCACGGCCTTTATGATTTTTTAGCCTTTATTGCAATTACGAAATCTTATCGCGACAAACTCAATTAATACAAGCCTCAAAATGTCTAACCATAAAGCTACAGTTAATGAACTAACTTCCCATTGGGTTTTACTTAGTGTTTTTCTAGGAATAATAATAATTACTAATATAGCTTGCCATATTGTTGGTTCAGAAATACAAATTGGCATGGATGAAGAACAGCGTATTATCCTAAGAACTATTTTTTATGTCATTTCTCTTATTCTATTCCCATTAGCTAATTTAGTAAGACATATCTTACTCAGACTAAACCAAACTATGCCTGGGAATAATCCTGCCAAAAACCGTTATTTTATAACTATCGCTGTTACTCTCACAATGGTAGAAAGTGTAGGTTTTTTTGGTTTAATTATGTTTATATTTGGTGATAAATACAACACTCTTTATATTTTTAGCACTCTTGCTATATTAGGCATTTTTTTACATCGACCTAAAAAACTAGAATACCTACAAATTATTGACGCAATAAATCTAAAACAATCACATAACTAAAAACCTAACTTTTTACTATCTCTTATAAATAGGGTTATTCAACATTAATCACTTCAAAATCATGGCTAATATCAACTGATTTACCTAACATGATGGAAGCGGAACAATATTTTTCGGCAGAAAGTTTAACGGCCCTCTCAACAACGGAATTTTTCAACTGCTTACCCTTAATTTTAAAGTGTAAATGAATTTCACTAAACACACTTGGAACACTATCAACACGTTCTGCCGTTATTTCTACAATACAATCAAGCACTTCATGCCGTCCTTTTTGTAAAATATCCATTACGTCAAATGAAGAACATCCTCCAACGCCTAACAAAATCATTTCCATCGGACGTATCCCTATATTGCGCCCCCCATGATCTGGAGGACCATCCATCACAACGGAATGACCGCTACCACTTTCCCCCAAAAATACTCTTTCGCTAACCCATTGAACCCTTGCTTCCATTTTTTTATTCTCAAATTGAAAAAATGACCTATAATTCTATAGTGTGAATATTAAAATTTAATTGATTTTTATCAACAATACTATATTGTACACTTAGAAAATCATTTTCAGTGAAAAAAAGGTATCATGACTTTAATTACCCCTAGCAACATCAACCAAGAAGCTTTAAGCGCTTTTTTGCATCTTTGCCATACTAGAGCATACCCTGCAAAAACCACAGTTATTCGTCCTGGTGACCAAGGTGATAAACTATTATTTATTGTTGAAGGCTCTGTAAGTATTAGCGTGAATGATGAAGATGGACATGAGTTGATTCTAGCCTATTTAAACAAGGATGATTTCATTGGTGACATTGGCGTCTTCAAAGGCCCAGAAATTCGGAATGTAACCGTAAAATCCAGAACCCGATGCCAATTTGCCGAAATAACCTATGAAAGATTTAAACACGCCTTAAAACATGAATTAAAAGATTACTCTACAGATATTCTATTTATGCTTGGCGAACACCTTTCTACGCGTTTATTAGTTACTAGTCGCAAATATCGAAACCTCGCCTTTATGGATGTTGAGGGTCGTATTGCTCATACATTATTAGAATTATGTAAGGAACCCGATGCAATTACCCATCCTGACGGTATGCAACTCAGTATTACTCGTCAAGAAATAGGTCGTATTGTGGGTTGTTCAAGAGAAATGGCGGGAAGAGTTCTTAAAGAACTGACTGAAAAAAAATTAATTACAGCTCATGGTAAAACTATTGTGGTATTTGGAACTCGTTAAAGCTTAAACTGCTTTCACCCTATACATCATGAAAAATATCCTGGTAGTCTTTACAGGAGGTACAATTGGATCGACAACATCCAATAACACCATTAGTATCGATGGTAAACAAAACTATAAATTATTAGATTTGTTTAAAAAATCCTATTCTGACTCAGCTAATCTGGATTTTAAACCCATTCAGCCGATTCAACTTTTAAGTGAGAACCTGTTTCCTTCCGCTTGGGAAGTAATAATAAAAGCAATTGAAGCAGAATATACTGGTGATTTAAATGGCATTATTGTTACCCATGGAACAGATACTCTAGCCTTTACTGCGTCTGCGTTAAGTTTATATTTTCATTCCATTAAAATCCCTCTGCTTTTAGTATCTAGTGACTACCCTTTAGATTGCCCTCAAGCCAACGGTTTAATAAATTTCAACTGTGCAGTAGAATTTATTAAACAAAGACCTGAACCAGGGGTTTTTGTGCCCTATAAAAATCAAAATGAAACCACTCAGCTACACTTAGGCACTCGCATTGCATCCTGCCTACAACTAAGTGGAAATTTTATCAGTGTTCAATATAAGGCTTTTTTAAGCTTTAGCGATAATATTTTTTATCAAACAAACGCTATAACTTCAACTAAAGATCAAATCAAGCAACTAGTACCAACTTTCTCTTCCCGTATTTTACTAATCAAACCTTATCCTGGGCTTGATTATTCACATTATAATTTAGACCAAGTTGATGTAGTACTTCATGACTTATACCATTCAGGAACAGCTTGCTCCACAACCGAGTGGGGAGAAAGCCATTCTTTAGTTAAGTTCATAAAAAAATGTCATCAAATAAATATACCTTTGTACATGGCTCCCGCTATCAAATCCCAAGAAGCTTATGATAGTACGAAAATATTGCTTAAATATGGAGCTAAAATGATTTGGAATATTTCTTTAGAATCAGCCTATGCCAAACTATCTCTAGCTTATGGGAATTTTACTCATTCTGATTCCATCAATCAGTTTTTAGAACAAAATATTGCTTTTGAGCAGATAGAAACCTAAAAATAGGGTATTCAATTCCTCTTTCACAAACCTAAGTAACTACTTTATGAATTTTGAATTACAATATTAGGAAATTTACTACTGTAATCTTTTCCTTTTAACGCCAGTTTAGCAGCCATTTTTCTGGCAATAGACTTATAAATATCTGTAACCCTCGCTTCTGGCTCAGCCACTACGGTTGGTTTTCCAGAATCTGCAAATTTTCGAATATTAATATCCAATGGTAATGAACCCAATAGATCAATATTATTTTTTTCAGCCATGGCAACACCTCCACCCGAGCCAAAAATAGCCTCTTCATGACCACAGTTACTACAAATATGCATACTCATATTTTCCACTATTCCCAGCACAGGGACATTGACTTTATTAAACATACCTAACCCACGTTGAGCATCTATCAAAGCTATATCTTGGGGCGTTGTCACGATAATAGCTCCACTGACGGGGATCTGTTGCGATAAAGTTAATTGAATATCTCCAGTACCAGGCGGCAAGTCCACAATCATATAATCAACATTATCCCACTTTGTATCATTTAATAATTGCTGCAAAGCATTAGTCACCATAGGGCCGCGCCAAATCATAGGTTGATCTTCTTCTATCAAATATCCTATAGAGATAGTTTGTAAACCGTAAGCTATTTTAGGTAACATTGTCTTGCCATCTTCACTGGCTGGATATCCAGAAAGATTCAACATCTTTGGGATACTTGGGCCATAAATATCTGCATCAAGAATTGCTACACTAGCCCCTTCAGCGGCTAATGCCAGTGCCAAATTTACTGAAGTAGTTGACTTTCCAACCCCACCTTTTCCTGAGGCAACTGCAATAATATTTTTCACCTCAGGCAATACTTTTAGCGATTGCTGAACAGCATGAGAAACAATATTTACAGTGACTTCGACTGAAATATCGCCAACACCCGACAATTCCTGTAATTTTTTTTCAATTGCTGTTTGTATTTCTAGCAGATAACTTTTAGCGGGATAGCCTAGCTCAATAATCACCTTAATATCAGCGTTTTCTATACTGATTTTTTTAACCGACTTTGCAGAAACTAAATCAGTCTCAACATTCGGATCAATAAAAGACTTAAGCAAATTTTCCACATCTGCTTCAGTAATGTTTGTCATAAAAGACTCCAGTTTGATAAAATATAATAACCTAGTATTAAACTCAGGATATAGCGTGAACTTAGTTCCTGTCAAGGGTTCTAGCAACCTATCCTTTACAGAAACTCAAACTAATCATAAAAATATTGCAACTCTCTGCTTTTTTTATTAATAAAGACCCAGCCAAAGCATTATAAATTACAGTTTACTGATTACGACCTTCAAATTTATTAGATATACATCTAACATTTCAATAGTTTAAAAAAAACACCCTAAAACCCAAGAAATACTATTGTTCATTTATAGCCAAGAATGTTATAAAGCAGGATTAACAAATAGTTTCAAACCTTTCATTCGCTAATAGCGTCATTTATGAACCAGAGTGAGTCATTAAATTTAAAACAGATCTTATCAAACCGTCGTAAACACAAACGGTGGCATTTATTCGATTTTTTTCGGATTGGCTCAATTTTTCAATGGACAGTAGCCGCTTTATTAGTCGTAACTCTACCATTAATTTTAACCTTACTTTACAGCATCCAAAGTATTGAAAAATATACAAACCAAAGCCATACAACCTTATTCCAAACACTAAAAGCATCAAAGCATAGCCAGGCATTACTAGATAACCTGTTATTAATGGACCGAAGTATTCGTCAATACAAAATTCTTGAAGACCCTGAAATATTAAAAGTCTATAAAGAACATCATCAGGCATTTAAAGATAATGCATTATTAATTAAAAAATATAACTTACCTGAAGATCAATTACTTCTTTCAACTAAACTTATTCACAGCGAAAATGAACTTTATAACCAAATTGTAACTAAAAAAAACACCCTCCCTGAAAAAATTTCCTCAGAATATGCCAAAGACTATAGTCAATTACGTTCTGATGCCAGACATTTGGTTTTTCTTGGTAACCGGCAAATAAACATTGAAACGACAACTTTATCTGAACTGGCAACTTTAATCAGAAAACAAATAAGTTATTCTGCTTTAGTGTCAGTATTACTCGCAATGCTGTTGGGGTTATTTCTCTTATATCTAATTAATAGACCCATAAAACACATAGGGATGGCAATTAATAAATTAGGAAATGCTCAATTTAGCAATCGCATTCATATTGCAGGACCAAAAGACTTACGAAAAATTGGAAAACACCTTGAATGGCTTAGACTAAAGCTTATTCGGTTAGAAAATAGTAAACAAATTTTTGTTAAAACTATTTCTCATGAATTAAAAACACCCTTAGCAACATTAGTAGAAGGTACCGACCTTCTTCAAGATGAATTAGTGGGTGAGCTCAATACTGAACAACATAAAATTATTGAATTGATACAAATTGCAAATATCAGACTAAATAATCTTATTGAAAACCTACTTGAATATCAAAAAATAACGTCTACGCAGCATAAAATGGCTTATTCTAAAGTCAACATGAATCAATTGGTAGAATTTATCTGCAAAGACTATCAATTGTTACTCAATAGCAAAAATGCCTCTATAACTCTTGAAGCTAATCCTATTATTTTTTTAGCTGATCGGGATAAAATGAGAGTTATCATTAGTAACTTATTTTCAAATGCACTAAAATTTTCCCCAGAAAATGGCCAAATCCTTATAAAGATTGAAGTCATAGGATATACTTTGCATTTACTGATTGCCGACCAAGGCCCTGGGATTTCAAAACATCAATTGCCTCACATTTTTACTGAATTTTATAAACAATCAACCCCTGGAAGCTGGAAAATAAAGGGGTCTGGATTAGGACTTAACCTAGTTAAAGATTATGTTGCAGCCCATCAGGGTCAAATAAAATTAATAGCACCGAGCAAAATTTACAGTGGAGCTAATTTTTTAGTTTTATTACCTTTAACACCTACAATAAAAATTCAGAAAACATGAGACTATTTCTTCATCATTTTGTAGTTCTGATTATAGGAGCACTATATCTACAGGGTTGCCAGTCAGTTGACTTTAACCCTAAGGATGAACATCCCCAACAAAACCCAAGTCAATTTGAACAATTAGCTAAATTCGGCTCGGATTTTGCTTTGCAATTAGATGCAAAACCAAAAATTACATGCAAAAAATATATACAGTTACACAAAAATGGAGACTGGCGTGCTAGTTGGGTATTGGCATTAACTACAGTTCAGCCTGAGAATATACAGTGCGTTAACATAAATGATGCAATATTAGTCCTTACCACGTTAGAACTTCAAAACAAAATAAACCCTGATTTAATCTGGCTAAATCAATCCTACTTAGCACTTTTATTCAAATTACAGGAAAACAAAAAAACTATTAGCCTATTAAATCAAAGTATTAGTAACTCATCTGAACATTCTTCAAGCTTAGAAGAAGAAAAAAAAGAGTTATCTAAAAAAATAGAAGCATTAAAAAATATAGAAACCAATATTAATCAATGACCGAATCTCAACCCAACCAATTTTACAAACAAAATATTTTATTAGTTGACGATGATACCAGCTTACTTCAGTTACTTTCAATTCGTCTAAAGGCCGTGGGGCTAACAGTTAAAACTGCAATTAGTGGCTCGGAAGCACTTAGTATTATTCCTCAGTTTCAACCCCAAATTGTTATCACTGATCTACGCATGGACGAAATGGACGGTATGCAATTGTGTAGACTAATTCAGCAAAGCCATCCCACATTACCCATCATAATTATTACGGCTCATGGAACCATTAAAGAAGCTGTTGAAGCAACCAATGAGGGTGTTTTTGGTTTTATTACCAAGCCAATTGATATTACCGAACTACAGGATAAAATATCTAAAGCATTAGCAATAAGTACTCGAAACCAAAGTAAAAAACAAATTCAAAACTGGCGAGCTGATATTTTGACTCGAAGCGAGCTAATGGAAGATTTACTGACACAAGTTAGTCGCCTTTCACAAGGAGATGCTAGCTTGTTTATTCATGGTCAAAGTGGAACAGGAAAAGAGTTAATAGCTCAAGCCATTCATAAAGCCAGCCCTAGGCACAAAGGACCTTTCATTGCGGTTAACTGTAGTGCTATACCAGAAGACCTATTGGAATCTGAGTTATTTGGTCACCGTAAAGGTTCATTTTCTGGTGCATTTGAAAACAGGGAAGGGCTTTTTCAAACGGCCAATTCAGGCACTCTGTTTTTAGATGAAATTGGTGATATGTCTCCCGCCTTCCAAGTCAAGCTATTACGGGCTCTACAAGAACGCCAGGTTAGACCCGTAGGTTCAAATACCAGTATTTCAGTCGATGTACGTATAGTTTCTGCTAGTCATCATGATTTAGAAAAACAAGCAAATGAAGGCAACTTTAGAATGGACCTTTATTACCGACTTAATGTTGCAACACTCACATTACCCAACCTTACAGAACGTCGAGAAGATATTGCACTTCTTGCCAACCATTTTATTACTCACCCTGAAAGCACTTATGCTTATATTGCTAAAGGTTTTTCTAATCAAGCAATTGAACTTTTAGTTGCCCACGATTGGCCAGGCAATGTTCGACAACTAAAGAATGTGGTGGAACATGCCTCTGCCTTAGCAACCACACCTATTATTCCTGCAAATTTGGTCGAAAAGGTTTTACAGGAAAAAACCAGTACTCTACAAGGCCTCAAAGAAGCAAAAACCCAATTTGAAAAAGAATATCTTATCAAGCTACTCAGTTCAGTTAATGGAAATGTGAGTCAAGCAGCAAGATTAGCTAAACGTAATCGTACAGAATTTTATAAGCTTCTGGATAGACATCAACTAAAAGCAGCTACTTTTAAAGGCCAAAGTAATTAAGGGACACGGAAGGAATAAATTCGACTGCTGCTGATAGGGGCTTTATCGATACCAAGGCGCTGCGCTACAATGCTTGTATTGCAAGATACATCCATTTCAAGAACGCAATCTATCGACAAAACGTATCGATAGAAGCCCTCATTCGTGATCCAGCGAAGTATTCCAAGTAAAAGTATGAAGTAAACAAAAAAACAGTATTTTCACTGTTATTAATCAGAAAATAAGCTGTTTTGCTCCTTCCCCCAAAAGAATATCCGTCGTCTTTTTATGACAATTTGAGGCGCTAGTGAAATAAAAAACTATCTTGAAGCTTCCAAGAACATTCAAAAATTTCCATCCTTATAAACCGTGGCTATTTCAATATATTTAATATTTTTTTAACGTCTCTCTTAAGAGACATCCTTAATTAGCCCCCCTTCTAAAAATGTCTCACACGGACTTTTCAACAGTAAATAACTAAAATTTATAGCCCTTTGTAACATTTTAGCAATTTAAAACCGGGTTTTTTGGCACGGATAATGCTGACCATGTTAAGTATTGCAGAGAAAAAATTCTTCTATGTCTTAGTTGTATTTTAGCTTCTCAGCAATGCAAAAAAAGAAATTAAAACTAGGGTTTTTTGGATCTTACTGTCTCCTTAAAATCTATTTGTGAGGAGAAACCATGGAGTTCTCAGTTCAACAAAAAAATGAGTTCAGACTTATTCCTTCTGGTCCAGACCGCCAATCAATCACGAGGACTCAACTTAAACTTTTAATATCTCGAGGTCAAAGTGAAGGAGACATGCTAACAACAGGCTACCTTCTTCAAGTCTTAGGCGATAAAGAAGCAGAAATTGGAAATATAAAAATAGCCCATTTATTGCATAGAAAAGCTATTAATTTGGATGCCGATACTCCACTACCCCATCTTATATATGCAACTGGCTTGCTCAGAGCTTTCAATAGGCCAGATTTGGCCATAAAACAGATCAGAGAACTAAGGAGCCTATTACAAATAGGTAAGTGGAAACCAACAGTTAACGAACCATCACGCCACTGGTATTTAAAGCAACTAAACTTCTTATGTGATGAAATAAAAATGACTTTTAAATAAAAAGCCAAGCTATAGAGCCCTTCTAATATGCATTTTATGAGAAGATATACAAATTTGGTTGGCTTTTTCACCGGTAGTTTGCCACATACCCCTATAGTCGTTGTTATCGACAAAAAACCCATTCATTCTCAGAAGATAATGAGGGACTAAAAACATAGTTATCATGATTAAAAGCCTTAATCCTATCAGCTTCAACTAACCGATTTTTTATAATATAGTTAGTCATTGACCCTCTTGCTCTTTTAGCATGTACCCCAATTGTTTTATAAGTCCCCGCTTTATTTTCTTTAAAAGTCAGGGTTAATATTTTTGCCTTTAATACCTTAGGTTTAATAACCTTAAAGTATTCTGTAGAAGCCAAATTAATTAACAACGGGGTAGACACATTATTAATATCTTGATTAAGTACTTCTGTTATCTTGTCGCTCCAAAATTCATATAAGTTTTTACCATATTTATTTTCCAGGCGAGTTCCCATTTCTAATCGGTAGGGCTGAATTAAATCTAAAGGCCTCAGCACACCATATAATCCAGATAATATTCTTAAATGTTGCTGGGCAAATGAAAAATCCTCATCATTATAATTTTCTGAATCTATTCCTGTATAAACATCACCTTTAAAAGATAATAAAGCTTGTTTTGCATTTTCTAGTGAAAAAGGTTGCTGAAAATCATGATAGCGCTGCCAATTAAGTCGGCTTAGTTTTTCACTAATCTTCATTAAACTAGCCAATTCCTCACAACTTAGTCGCTTAACTGTATCTATTAACTCCTGACTTTTTTTGAGTTGCCGTGGCTGAGTATGCTCCTGAACAGGGTTTGGTTCAAAATTTAGGGTTTTTGAAGGAGAGATAACAATAATCATTCTAAATAATAATAGTAAGTTAAATATCAAGTTAATCCAATATAACGAATTTACAATGCTTAACAACCTCTATTTATATTTTTTTCTAAATCGTAAAGTTTATTTGATATAGTTCGCCTATTCTTCCATTACACTCTATAATTAAAACAAACATCCAATCCCACCCATAAACTTTCCTGATTACCCACAAGCTTCCGCCGGATCAGTAGATGACTTTGTAAGGTATTGAAAAATAATAAATATCTATTAATGAAAATTTAACTTAAACTTTTAACTTTGATCAGGTTAAAAAATAACCATTATTTTTCATAAGATTACATTTAGCTTT
>JAKIVF010000182.1 GCA_021647145.1 Methylococcaceae bacterium
GTAACATTTTTCAACTTTTCGACCGGAAATTAAGAGCTTATTATAACATTTCTGGTCGTTTTGGTCAGTTGATTATTGAAAAATAACATTATATTTCAAATGGATATATTTTTTTAAGGGTTGACTATATAGCAATGCAATAAAAAACGTTATACGTCATTTGACGCATTGTGTAAATTTACACAAAATACAATAATTGTCGCAAGCCTGCAACAATCGGTGAAAGTAGATTAACTTAAATCTAGAATAATTAATCAATTTGGAGTTTGTTATGTCCGTAACTAAAAATAAAGTTGCTACTAAACGGTATGTAAAAGCTTTTTCAGTGGCCGCCCTAGCAACAACAATGCTAGGTTACTCAGTCGTTTCCAATGCGGGTGCCACTTTTAAAATAGATGATACTAAATGGGTCAGCTTAGGTGCTGGTTTTCGAACCAGTTTTACAACAACCGAAGAAGCTGCCGCAGGTTCTAAATGGAGCAACGACTTTAGCGTCGATAATATGAGGTTGTATTTGAATGCACAGCTACATGAGTATATTAAATTAGAATTTAATACTGAATGTCAGTTTTGCGGCACCAATGGTGGTGACATGAAAATATTAGATGCCATTGCAAAATTTGAATTTACTCCGCACATAAACCTTTGGGTTGGACGAATGTTAGTCCCTGCAGAACGCCGTGAAATGAATGGTCCTTTTTACAGCGCTGTTTACAATATCTTTAGTACGGGAACACCTTTTGAACCTGCTGATTTTGGTGGTCCTGCCGGCATAGGGCCAGATCAAGCAGGAATCTACGGTCGCGATGATGGTGCCACATTATGGGGTTCTGCTTTAGAGGGTCGTTTACAGTATGCTTTTGGTGTTTTTAATGGCCTTAGGGGCAGCGCAAATGAAGATGATAATCTATTATATGCGCAACGTATTTCTTATAATTTCTGGGATGTAGAAAAAAACCCTGGTTATTACACATCCGGTACTTATTATGGTGCAGGTGGAGACATTCTAACTTTAGGTATTTCTAATCAATATCAAGAAGATGGTGCTGGTACGATCTCTGATAAAGGCGATTTTCGTGGTACAGCAGTAGATATCCTGATGGAAAAAGTACTCACAAATGGTGGTGTTGTAACTATTAATGGTGAGTATAAAAACTATGCTGTTTCAAACGGTTATAGTCAAGCTAGTAGAGACAGTGGCACGCCAGGCTGGAATATGTTTGAAGGCGATGCTTATGATATCAGTGCCATGTATTTATTTCCTCAAAAAATAGCTTTCGGTCAATTTCAGCCATTTGTTCGTTATACCAATACCTTGCCTGAAGACAGTGCTGATCGTGCAGCTTGGGAGGCAGGATTAAACTATGTGATTGATGGCCATAATGCATTGGTTTCACTTAATTGGCACTATGGCGACCGCATTACCAAAGGACTGGATTATAGCTCTGATGCAAATGGCGATAAAGTTCATTCAATTACTCTCGGTTTTCAATTGCAAATCTAACTCAATATTTAGGAGTCACGTTATGAAAAAATTTCTACAAAAAACAGGATTAACCAGCGTACTATCAGCATTGGTTTTAATGACAGGCACTACAACAGCGGTTAGTGCAGAAGACACCATTAAAGTGGGTATTCTGCATTCACTTTCCGGCACCATGGCGATCAGTGAAACAACCCTAAAAGATACCATGTTAATGTTAATTGCAGAACAAAATAAAAAAGGTGGGTTGTTAGGCAAAAAAATAAAGCCTGTCGTAGTTGACCCTGCCTCTAACTGGCCTTTATTTGCGGAAAAAGCCCGTGAACTTATTACTAAAGAAAAAGTTGTTTCGATTTTTGGCTGCTGGACTTCAGTATCTCGTAAATCAGTGTTACCCGTGATTGAAGAATTAAACAGCATCCTGTTTTATCCTGTTCAGTATGAAGGAGAAGAGTCTTCTAAAAATGTATTTTATACTGGTGCCGCACCTAATCAACAGGCTATTCCTGCGATTAATTACTTGATGGATGAAATTAAAGTAAAGCGCTGGGTTTTAGCGGGGACGGATTATGTTTATCCTCGTACCACAAACAAAATCCTGGAAGCTTATTTAAAATCCAAAGGTGTTGATGCCAAAGACATCATGATTAATTACACTCCTTTTGGTCATTCAAACTGGCAAAGTATTGTTTCTGATATTAAGAAGTTCGGTTCAGCAGGCAAGAAAACTGCGGTTGTTTCAACGATCAATGGTGATGCCAATATTCCTTTCTATAAAGAATTAGGTAACCAGGGCGTTTCTGCCGAAGATATTCCTGTTGTTGCCTTCTCTGTTGGGGAAGAAGAACTTTCAGGCATGGATACTAAGCCATTAGTTGGACATATGGCAGCCTGGAATTATTTTATGTCTGAAGATAGCACTAAAAATGCTGCTTTTATTAAACAATGGCATGAATACACTAAAGATCCAAAGCGTGTCACTAATGACCCAATGGAAGCACATTATATTGGTTTTAATATGTGGGTAAAAGCCGTTGAGAAAGCTGGAACCACTGATGCTGATGCAGTACAAAAAGCGATGATTGGAATTAAATTCCCTAATTTAACAGGTGGTCTAGCACAAATGCTGCCCAATCACCATTTGAGTAAGCCTGTGTTGATTGGTGAGATTCAGGAAGATGGTCAACTTTTCACTGTATGGCAAACCAATACGTTAGTTAAAGGTGATGCATGGTCAGACTTTCTACCGGAAAGTAAGCCTCTTATTGCCGACTGGACTGCGCCTATTAATTGCGGTAATTACAACACCAACACCAAGAAGTGTTCAGGACAAAAATACTAAAACTTGATGACCAAGTGAAGTTTGGTGGGGTATTTTTCTTTAGTTCGTACCCCACTTTTATTTAATTCTCATTGGATATATTATGAAATATCGGGTGACCTACCCAGTTAACATTGTTTTACAAATAGTAATGCTATTCAGCTTTATCAGTAACTCAATGGCTCAGATTGCTCCAGAAGAAGAGGAAACACAGACTTTTTCCTCAGTCGTAGAAAAATTAAAAGTACGGTCTTTATCCGCAAAAGGTAAGGCTATTGCACAATTAATACAATTTAAAAACCCTCAAAAAATCATTGTTTTACAAGCTCTGGTTGATGGTAATTTATTCGAAATAAGGGAGAATGGTCAAATTGTTATTGCAGAAAAAAAAGCAGATCAATATTCTATTAATCTAGCTGAGTCTGGAGACAATATGGGCTTAGTTGAAAGTTCGGCAATAAAAAAAATCCGAATAAATAATCGTTTACGCTCCAAAATACGAAGTCAAATAGCAGAAATTCAATTAAATTCTACTGATGCTAAGCAAAGGCTGCAAGCCGTAAAAATGCTGAGTAAATCAATCACCCCAGAAACCATAAATACATTAAAAACACTGGCTGAATCAGAGAAAGACAACGATGTATTAGATGCTTTAGAGCTTGTTTTTGCACTAGATAATCTGAACAGCTCCAACAGAACACTTCGTCTAAAAGGTATTGAAGTATTAAAACAGAAAACTAGTTTAAAAGCGGTAAACCGCTTGCAAGCGTTACAAGAAAAAGATAGTAAAGGCCAGTTTATTGAATCGGATGAAGAGATCCGTAAGCAAGCCAAATCGGCTTTAGTAAAAATGCAATCACATTTGCATTTTTACCAAGTAACAAAAACTGTTTTCTTTGGTTTAAGCCTAGGTGCAGTGTTAGTACTAGCAGCGATAGGATTAGCTATTACCTTTGGGGTCATGGGTGTGATTAATATGGCCCATGGCGAAATGATGATGTTAGGTGCATACACAACTTATGTGATGCAGCAGATTATGCCCAACCATATCGCTTTATCATTATTATTATCAATACCTGCAGCCTTTATGGTTTCTGGCTTGGTAGGCATAGGTATTGAAAGAGGTATTATCCGTCATTTGTATGGACGACCACTAGAAACACTACTAGCAACTTTTGGTGTCAGCTTGGTTTTACAGCAAGCAGTACGCTCTATCTTTTCTCCATTAAACAGAAGTGTTATTACCCCAGAATTTATGAGTGGTTCATGGCAGGTTAATGATTTTTTATCATTAACCTGGAATCGATTATATATCTTGGTTTTTTGCCTAATAGTCTTTACCTTTTTATTACAAATTCTAAAACGTACCCGACTTGGTTTAGAGGTAAGAGCCGTCTCTCAAAATCGAAATATGGCGAAGGCCATGGGTATTCCAACGGATCGTGTAGATGCTATGACCTTTGGGCTTGGCTCTGGCATAGCTGGCGTAGCAGGGGTGGCACTAAGTCAGATAACTAATGTAGGGCCAAATTTAGGACAATCCTATATTGTCGATTGCTTCATGGTTGTGGTTTTTGGAGGGGTTGGCAATTTATGGGGAACATTAGTTGCCGGCTTTTCCTTAGGCATTGCTAATAAATTTTTAGAGCCCTTCGCAGGTGCAGTATTAGCAAAGATTTTAGTATTGGTCTTTATTATTTTATTTATTCAGAAACGACCACGTGGATTATTTCCACAAAAAGGCCGTGCAGCGGAGTCATAAGATGATACTAAAATATTTTTCAAATGATAAGGAAAGTGGTGTTGTATTAGCTATATTAGCAGCCGTTACCATAATTATCCCTTTATGTGATCTGATTTTTTCTGCAAATTCTATATTTTATTTTTCTGCCTATACAGTCTCCTTACTTGGCAAATATT
>JAKIVF010000183.1 GCA_021647145.1 Methylococcaceae bacterium
CTGAACAGCTACAAGACTTTATCCAATCATCCTATGGCATCTTCACAGGCAAAGCCCAGCACACAGCCGGATTAGAATTTACCAAACACCGCGCCAACTGGGTAGCCGATGAACAATGGCATTCAGAGCAGCAAAGTAAGTGGCTAGATAATGGCAACTACCAACTCAGCATTCCGTTTAGTGATAGTCGGGAATTAATCATGGACATACTCAAGCATGGTGCAGAAGTTAAGGTTATTGCACCCCCCTTTCTAATAGATTTGGTTAAAGAAGAAATTAATAAAATGCAAAAAAATTATCACTGCCTCACTAAATGAGGCACCGGACATGGATAATGTTTTATAAACATCAATAAAAAATCAGGTTTAAAATGACAACACCACTGTATTACAAATATTGGGGAAAAGCTTCTAAGAAGGATGATAGCTATCATCTTTTGCCTTATCATTGTTTGGATGTGGCGGCGGTTGCTAGCACATGGTGGCAACATAGTTCTAGTATTCGAAATAGTTTTATAAAATCAACTGGTTTAACTGAAGAACAATCACGAGCCTTGGTATTGTTTTTTATTGCTTTACATGATTTTGGTAAATTAGATATGCGCTTTCAAATGAAAGCCCCACACTTATCACCCTACGAAGATAACAACCTTAAAGTTAATTGTAAAAAATATTATCATGGCGAACAAGGTTATTACTGGTATTTTCGTGAAGCTACTGAGTATGGCTTGCCAGTTATTGAAGAATACGGTGAAATTGATACTATAAATGGTGAGTTATGGATGTCAGCGACAGCAGGACATCACGGGGAAATCCCTAACAATATTGGAGAGGATTCACTTACTTTTCCAAATACTCTTGCTTTATCACAAGACCACCGAGTTAGAAAACAATGGCTACAAGCTCTACAAAAACTATTTTTAGAACCAGTAAATCAAAATTTAATAGACATACCAGAAGGTGAAGCACCGATTCTTTTAGCTGGTTTTTGTAGTGTTTGCGACTGGTTAGGATCAAACCAAAATTACTTTATATTCAATTCAGATAGCGACATATCATTACCAAAATATTTTGATTCTCAGCAAAACAAAGCGCAACAAATTCTGAAAGACTTTGGTTTATTATCCACCGTAAAAACTAAAGGTGGAATGGCTGAATTATATAGCTTCCCTCCGCATAACATTCAAACTCGTATTGATGATTTAGCAGTAGAACAAAGTTTAGTGATTATAGAAGCCAGTACAGGCAGTGGTAAAACAGAAGCAGCTTTAGCCTTTGCCAGTAAATTATTAGCAATAAAATTAGCAGACAGCATTACCTTTGCCTTACCTTCGCAAGCAACAGCTAATGCCATGTTTGAACGCCTGGAATGCGTTGCTGAAAAGATTTTTCAGGATAAAAATAATATTATCTTAGCGCCTGGTAAAAGCCAAAGTAATCCTCATTTTCAATCACTGATTAAACTGAGTGAAAATTTTAACAGCGCACAAGGTCATGAAGAGGCTGGCGTACAATGCAGTGAATGGTTATCATCCAGCCGTAAGCGGGCTTTTTTAGGCCAAATAGCGGTAACTACGGTTGATCAAGTGATGCTATCAGCCATTAAATCACTGCAACATTATTTTGTACGCCTGTTTGGAGTTGGTAAAAGTGTGTTAATTATTGATGAAATTCATGCTTATGATGCCTATATGTATGCTATTTTAAAAGTTGTGATTGCCCAGCAAAAACAAGCAGGAGGCAGTGTAATTTTATTATCAGCCACCTTGCCAGATCATCAAAAACAAGCACTTATTAATGCATGGGATGTCAGTGCAACGATAACAGAAACAGCCTATCCTTTAATGTTACAAGCTACAGAAAATAAAGTAACTGCTTTTACCACAGATGCACCGCAAGATGCACATGCTCGTGCAGTAATAACCGAACTTATTAGCAACGATGATTTTAAGCTTGATGACAGTTTTTTACAACGTATTGTAGATGCCGCTGAAATAGGTGCAAAGGTTGGTATTGTTTGTAATCTGGTGGATGATGCACAGCAATATGCCAAAATATTAGCACATATGACGAACATGCCTGTCGATTTATTTCATTCACGCTATCGTTATTGTGACCGAATGCTTAAAGAGCAAAAAGTACTCAATCATTACGATATAAAAAGCCCAAGACAGGGGCGGATATTAGTTGGCACACAAGTGATAGAACAATCGCTGGATATTGATTTTGACTGGCTAATTAGTTTTATTTGTCCAATTGATTTGTTATTTCAACGGATGGGGCGTTTACATCGGCATAATAATTCACGCCCTGCTGGATTTGAAAAACCACTCTGTAGCATTGTTGTACCTGAAACAATTGATCTAACTGATGAAAAAACCAGCAAAGAAACTTATGATTTACATGGCTTCATCTATAAAAACATTCGAGCCTTATGGCGTACCCAACAATATTTAATTAAGCATAGCAAAATAGAATTTCCACAAGCTTATCGTGACTGGATAGAACCTATTTATCAACAAGCCCCCTGGAAAAATGAACCAGAAGTTATTACTGCACTAGCTAATAAATATGAAGAAGATCAATTTGCCAGCACTTGTGTAGCCAAAGGTTTTACCAAAGCAAAAAGTTTTTTCCATGATACAGAAGGCAATGCCGCTTTATTAACACGGGAGGGTGAATTGAATTTATCTGTTATTCCGATGGTTGAAAAACAGGGCAAAAAATATTTTCTTGATGAAACAACAAAAATTCCAAAACCGGATGATAAATATAATCGAGAAACCTTAAGCCAAAATAGTTTGGCAGTTCCCTGCACCGCGACATGGAAAAACTTATTGCCAGCATGTAAGGAGGGTATTTATTTCTTAGCTATGCAAAAGACAGAATTAGGATGGGAATATCAGCATCAAAAAGGTCGCTTAATTTATACGCAAGAGAGAGGGTTAGAAAAGATTGAGGAGAATATTCAAAAATAAATAGCATTGCTTGTTTGTCGCCTACTTGTTACATTATGTTATGAATTACGAAATTCAGACGACTATCACTTTTGACAAGTGGTTTAGTAAGATTAAAGATAAATCAACAAAATACCGTTTAGAGGCTAGATTATCACGCCTTAGCAAAGGAAATTTTGGTGATGCAACACCCGTAGCAAGTAGCTTGTTTGAATTGCGTTTTTTCTTTGGTTCTGGTTTTCGTATTTATTACACCCTATTGGACAATAAAATTGTCCTGTTGCTTTGTGGTGGCGATAAATCCAGCCAAAGTACTGATATTGAACAAGCAAAAATATTGCTTACAGAATTGAATAAAAGGCAAAAAAATGACACTTAAAACCAAACCCTTTGAATTTGCAAGTAATGTTGAAAGCAAAGAAGATATAGCGATGTATCTCTCTATTTTTCTTGAGGAAAATGGTGTTGATGGCTTAACCCAGGCCTTGCAGTATTTGGCTAAAGCTAAAGGCATGAACCAGATAGCAAATGAAACAGGGCTTAATAGACAAAGCCTTTATAGAACATTAACGGCGGAGGGAAAGCCAAAGTTTGAAACCATCGATAAAATTGTTCACGCATTAGGGTTTAAATTGACGATTGAACCTATTTAAAATAAATATTATTCTCATGCTCTTGCGTGGGAATGCAGGAGCAATTACCAAGACGCGCTGCATCACGGAACGCAGAGTGTTCCTGTATGAATTCACGTAGACCATGGGAACTATCAATTACACAAAGGATAAAGGATGAATTTACTATTAGATAACTGGATTCCTGTACAAAAAAGTGGAATACCTGAAACAATCAGTTTAAAACGCTTGCTCTGCCAAGATGAAGATTGGCAGTTATGCTTACCTCGTGATGATATGGAACTTGCAGCTTTACAATTAATTGTTTGTCTAGTTCAAGTGGTTTTTATGCCTGACAATGCAATGCAACTCAAAAAAAATAACGTTGAGTTAATGTTAGAGGCTGATTATGACTCTGCGATAGAAAGTTATAAAGACTGGTTTGATTTACTGCATCCAACCCAGCCTTTTATGCAAACAGCAAGTGTGAAAGCAGAAAAGAATTCAAAAAACTGGGCATCCATACAAAAATTATTTGTGGGCTTGCCCGAGAAAACCGCTCCAGCTATTGCCTTTTTTAATACAGGTAATGAGGTTAAGGACTGTGATTTGGGTTTAGCTGCCATCGCCCTATTTCAACAAGCAACCAATGGTTTTGGGTTAGGAAGTCATTTTTATTCAGTCGGTTTAAAAGGTTCCATGCCATTAACCACATTAATTTATGATAATAAAGATTCAGTAAGACCTAATATTTGGAAAAATATATTACATAAAGAATTTTTAATCGAAGAAACTAGTTTACTTGATGGTCTTACAATCATTGAACCAAGTTGGGTTAAGCCAATTTCCTTTGATAAAAACAACCCCGAAAGCACACACAGAATTAGCTTATTAAGAGGACTGTTTTGGCAACCTGCAAAAATAAAGCTGACGGTTATAAATGGAATAGCCACAGGTTTTTTAAAAGAGACAGGTTTGTCATACAGTCAGTTTTATTGGGAGCATCCTCATACACCGATTGATCTGCTGAAACTGGTAAATAATGATCCTAAGGAAAAACCTTACTTATCGGCGCGAAATGACTTACCACTTTGGGGGCAAATGCTGGAATTACTTTATAGTAAAAAAAATGATGAAGAAGGTGTA
>JAKIVF010000184.1 GCA_021647145.1 Methylococcaceae bacterium
TGTCTCTCCACTGTAAATTTCAAGCTCATGATTAGTTAAGGTAGATAATTCAGTTAGTGACATAGTAATATGAAAATACATATATTTTACAGTATGTCAATTTAAATCTTTATGAGAAAGCTGTGGGCAAATGCCTGGCTTGAAAGTAATGTTGCCGTAAGAATAAATATATTTTTTTTCATGATAATCACCTTAGTTATTAGTAATATAAAAGTCTCAACAGGCTAGTGAGTTGTGGGTTACAAATCATTTGTTGCGCTGTTGGGTACTATAATCCTCTTGTTTGACGTAGTTCCCTATGAGCTACAACACAGGTAAGTGATTATTTTTTCCCAACTCTCTAAGAATAAAATATCCGTTTTTTTTATCACTTTTTTGACTACAGGTACAATCATATCCGAGAGTAATATTCCGATCTAGGGATGTTGGCTAAGTGGCAGGATTTATCAAATAAGAGGGTGCAAATGAGAGGTGAAAGGTATTTCAAAAAACGTAGGCAACTTGTGCGTTTATCAAATTATATAATTGTAAAATAACTATCAGCACAGACACTTAATAGTGAGTTAAACTATTGGTTCTATTTACAATTGGTTAATGCGGCATGATTAAATCTTTAGATTTGTTAAAAAAATTAAGTTTTGGGTTAGAAATTATTTGCCTACTAGTTTTTTCAACCATTGTATTTGCAGAGATGACTCAAGAAAATATTTCAAAACCTAAAGAGAAAGCTGAATTATTTTTTCAACAAGGTGATTTTGAAAATGCAATTACTCAATGGGTAGAGCTAGCAAAAGAATATGGAATTCAAGGAAATACGAACCAGCAAGCAGCAACACTGATTAAACTCGCTAATGCTTATTATTCGCTCGGTCAATATTCAGCTTCTATAGAAAGGCTTGGACAGGCAAATAAGTTGGTTAAACAATCAAATAATTTACAACAGAAAATAGCCATAAAAAATAGCTTGGGCATAACATACCTAGCTATGGGGGAATATCAAAAAGCAAATGATTTTCTTCAAAGTAGTGTTGATACGGCTCGGCAAAATAATGAAACAGATTTACTGATTGCATCACTTAATAATTATGGAAATTTAAAAGTACAAGAAGGGGAGGTTAACCAGGCATTAAATGCTTATTCAGAAAGTACAAAACTGGCTCAAGCTTCTGGTAATAACCAACTTGCTGCAAAATCTTCTGTCAATTCGGCCATTGCAGCCTTTAAAACTGAAAACAGAGATAATGTAGGAGAACGGTTACATACTGCTAAAGCTCTTTTAGAAAAAACCAAAAATGATCATGATAAAGCTTTTGGCTGGATTTCACTTGGACAAATAGCACAAGGTCTAATAGATAAACATGCTGAAACAAAAGAATGGCAATCGTTTGCCTATCATGCATTTAAACAAGCAGAAATGATGGGAGAACAAATTTCTGATGCGCGAGCAACCTCATATGCAAAAGGATACCTCGGTAAACTTTATATGAAAGAGGGGCGGTATGAAGAAGCATTACAACTTTCAAGGCAGGCAATTTTTTCTATTGAAAAGTTACAAGCACCTGAAATTTTATATCAATGGCAGTGGCAAACAGGGCGTATTTTAAAAGAAAAAGGAGAAAATGAATCTGCAATTTCAACTTATCAGCAAGCTATTAGCACTTTACATTCAATACGACAGGATTTATCAAGACAACAATCTTCCTCTTCATCCTTTAGAGAAGAAGTGGGTTCTATTTATTTAGAATTGGCAGACTTATTGTTACAAGCTAATGATACTCTTCAACAAGGTGAAAAATATCAACAAAACTTACTGGCAGCCCGTGAAGTAATAGAACAGCTCAAGGCTGCAGAATTACAAGACTATTTTAACGATGATTGTGTGAGTGCCTTACAGCAAAAAGTTAAAGCATTAGATTCTATAGATCACCAGACAGCGGTTGTCTATCCCATACTACTAGCTGACCGTGTAGAAATAATACTAAGTCTTCCTGATGGATTAAAACGTTTTACCGTTCAAACTAATCGGGAGGAGATGATTAATGAAGTGCGGTTATTCCGTCAAAATTTAGAAAATCGAACCACTCGAGAATATCTTCCTCACGCTCAGAAGCTATATCAATGGCTAATTACTCCATTTCAGGAAGAATTAAAAAAGTATGAAATTAATACCTTAATCATGGTGCCAGATGAGTTTTTACGAACCATTCCTTTGGCAGCATTACATGATGGGCAGGCGTTTTTAATTGAACAATATGCCATTGCTAACACGCCGGGACTAAATATTACCGACTCAAAACCTGTTGGTGCAGAAAATGCACAATTGCTTGCTGTAGGATTATCTGAATCTGTACAAGGGTTTCCAGCTTTGCCTCATGTGACAACGGAACTAAAAAATATTAATAAGATTTTTGGAGGACAGGTATTGAAGGATAAAAACTTTCAATTAACTAATATAAAGAATGAACTGAAGCAAACATCTTATAACATTGTGCATATAGCTTCACACGGACAATTTAAAAGTAAAGCTCAGGAAAATTTTGTTTTGACCTTTGATAGCAAGTTAAATATGGACAGCTTAGAACAGCTGATTGGCTTAAGTAAATTTAGAAATGAGCCTGTAGAATTGCTCACATTAAGTGCATGTCAAACCGCGGCGGGTGATGACAGAGCCGCGTTGGGGCTTGCAGGTATTGCGATTAAAGCAGGTGCGCGTAGTGCCGTTGCAACTTTATGGTTTATAAACGACCAGGCCGCTTCAACTTTAGTCACAGAGTTTTATCGCCAACTTAAAGAAGGTACAGTGACAAAAGCACAGGCAATTAAACATGCACAAGTTCATCTTATTAAAGAGACCCCTTATCAACATCCTTATTTTTGGGCTCCTTTTTTGTTAATCGGAAATTGGTTGTAATTTTCTGTGCAAAGAAACGAAAATATAACTCACAGCCTATGAGATGGATCATAGGCTGTGATGGAAATATGCGATTAACTATTGGTACTTCAAATAAATTGAAATAAAGAGGAAAATGATGAAAACTCAGGTCACAGTGTTAGTTGTTTTTGGATTAGCAGTTATGTCTTCTACTAGTTATGCTGATGCTGGGAGATTCTCCCCCTCCCAAAAGGTTGAGCAGTATAATAAAGAAAAAAAACATAAGGAAAAAACCGATGGAAAACATAATTCACTCCCAAAACTAAGCTATTTACCACCCGATTTAGGCGCGCCATCGACTAGTCGGTTAGTAGGAATGGCTTTACGTAGTGGAGGTGTGGATGATTTCCTGTTGTCTGTACTTACACCTGCTCATACCGGTTTAAGCCTTAAAGCCCAACCGGATATTTTTTGGTATACATCCAAGCCAGTATCAAAACCTTTCCAGTTTGTTGAGTTTGTCTTAATTTCAGAAAAGGCACATAAGCCTATTCTTAGAACACATCTGGCTTCACCTAAAGAGGCCGGTATTCAAAAAATCAGTTTATCAAAGTATGGTGTATCTTTAGAGGGTGACAAAGAATATATCTGGTCAATTGCTTTAGTGCCTGACCCTGCTTCACGATCACATGATTTTGTGACCAGTGGAAAAATTAAATATGTTAAAGGGAATGGTTTACTATTCAGTACGGTTAAGACATCTTCCGATGATTCACAGCCTAATATTTTTGCTCAAAAAGGCTATTGGTATGATGCAATTGCTAGCATTATTACGCAAACGGAACAACATCCAAATGACCAGGGTATTAGAAAAAAACTGACTTCACTTATAGAGCAAGTGGGACTTCAGCAGATTGCAAAAAAAATAGAGGTATCAAAATAAATTATTAAAAAGTAGTTTTACTTTAAAGATTTTTACATTAAATAATAACCTGTTAAATCATAATAAAAGAGGAAAAAATGAATAAAATTCAAAAGTATAATAAACGATTATTAGCCTTATTGTTGGTGTTATCACCTTGTTCAGGCATGGCTAATGAGGGGTTAGACAACATGAGTCAATTGATGATAAACCAATTAGCTCATAGTCAAAGAACAATTGAGGAATTAAAGAGTCATAACCTAAAGCAAGAATACCAGCTAATGCCTAAGGGCAAAGCAGAGCTAGAGAAAATTTTTGGAACCTGGTTTTTTTCTTATACCTTTAATGGTATCAAACATACCGATAAACTTGTTATTGATGATTTTTATGAATCTGAAGATGGAGGCATTAGTGCAAGTGGAACATTATTTTTAAATAAGGAAGGGGAGGGAAAGGTAATAGTTTGTCGTGAATTACCACCCAAATTAGTGTCTTTTTACGGGTCTGATTATGATTGTTTTTCTGGTTCTGATGATACCTCTTTTCATAATTATAATTTTAGAATATCAGAGAATACAGTGACAAATGGTTTTTACGGAGAAGGAGATACAGTCGAGGACAGTGCTATGTCTATCTTTAGTAAAAATCATAGTCTTACTGGATCTCGCGGAAGTGAAACTCCACCAGAAACAAGTGGGAATAATGAAGCAAATTTTAATGAAAGCTCTAATGAATTAATTATTCCTGTTGTTAACTATAAAGGGTCAAAATATCGCGTCATATTACAAAACAATCATGAGTGTTCCCTTTAAAACATAAACTTGCAAGGAAACAGCTCGCAAACCCGCACTCTAAAGCCCACCAAGACATGTTTCTTCGTATTTTACAAAATATGTTACCGGCAATGAAGACAGAGGGG
>JAKIVF010000031.1 GCA_021647145.1 Methylococcaceae bacterium
ATTATAGATAGAGCAAATCAGAGGAACAGACATTCCTGTATTACTTAATAATAGGGCATGAGCACGTCTTCGACTTAAATGAAGAGGATGGTTTTTATGCATCTCGTTTAAGGTGATGATTTCTTCGATCGTTAATTCTTTTATGTATATCACTTGAAGTTAAGGCAGTAAATAATTGTTTATTTTATACCTTTTTTCGTTAAATTAATTTTACGTGGGTACTTAGTTGGATTGAAGCAGCTTATCTAGAACACCTTAATACATATTTTAAGTAAAGAGCCAAATCATGGATGAGGGTTTCTAACTTACTTCTTTTATAATCACCATGGCTAGCAATAAAAGCGCGTTCAATATTTTTTACTTGTTTTTGGATATAGGACTTGTCTTCTGGCTCATATAATCCCAATGCATTATCCCACTCTGCAATTCTGTAGTTTTTGATAAAACTGTATCTTGTTTATTATTGTAACCATGTATTAAAAATAAAACTCTTTTTCCTGAAATTTCATTTAATAACTCCTTTTCTTATAATTTTCGTAAGGTCAGGCCAGTACTAAAACCAATCTCTTTATATTTATGCCCATGAGCTTTTAAAGTATCAGGGTCATTAAAACTTTTTTTAGAGCTACTTATTATCACCGGTTCATTACTTCTGTAATAGGTTTTTTATGATAAAACTCTTTTTATTATTAAACAAGTAAAAGGCTTTTGATAGAGTTGGCATAAAAATGGCATAATACGCACCAATAAACGATTACTTTAAATTATTATATGTTACTCAATGTTATTGCTTTAATTGTCGGACTGATTGTATTAGTTATTGCGGCGGATAAATTTGTAATTGGTACTGTGTCAATTGCAAGACGTCTTGGTATATCACCATTATTAATTGGGTTAACTATTGTGGGGCTGGGAACTTCTGCTCCAGAAATAATTGTTTCTGCAATTTCATCCTGGCAAGGAAATGCAGGGTTAGCAGTGGGAAACGCTTTAGGTTCTAATATTGCTAATATAGGATTAATTCTTGGATGTACTGCTGTTATTTCGCCCTTAGCCTTTAAGTCAGATTTACTTAAACGTGAATTGCCTATATTAATGGTAGTTAGTTTGATTTGTTATTTCTTGGCATTTGATGGTTTGACTCAAATTGACGGTATTATCATGTTAATTATACTTGTTGCTTTTTTAGCGTGGTTAATTCATTCTGCTAAACAGGAACAGAAAAAAAATGTTTTGCAAGACGCTTTAGCAGAAGAGATGGTTAATGAAATGCCAGAAAATGTTTCTGAAAAGAAAGCATGGTTGTTTTTTGTTGTTGGATTAATTGGGTTGTTAGCTAGTTCCAGACTTTTGGTCTGGGCTGCTGTTAATATTGCGGAATCTTTTGGTGTCAGTGATTTAGTAATTGGCTTAACTATAGTCGCTTTAGGTACAAGTTTACCAGAGCTGGCAGCTTCAATCAGTAGTGTATTAAAAAATGAAGATGAGTTGGCAGTAGGAAATGTTATTGGATCTAATATGTATAATCTACTAGCTGTTTATTCATTGCCAGGATTGATTGCTCCAGGCCCTGTTGAAGAGTCTGTTATTTATCGAGATTTTCCAGTATTACTAGGATTTACCGGTATTTTATTTGTTTTAGGATATGGATTGAAAAAAACGGGTTACATTAACCGGCTTAAAGGAATCTGCCTGATATTAGGTTATTGTGTTTATCAATGGGTAATTTACCAAAGCACAACCATTTGATGAAGAGTAATCATAATCAAAATTTAAAAGCACTGGGTCTGGCAGTCATAAGAACTGAAGCACAAGCGGTTATTGCCTTAGAAAAAAAAATTAATGATAATTTTGTGCAAGCTTGTCATTTAATGCTTAATTGTAAAGGGCGAGTGGTTGTCACAGGCATGGGTAAGTCAGGACATATTGCAGGAAAAATTGCAGCTACTTTAGCTAGCACGGGGACACCGGCTTTTTATGTTCATCCCGGTGAAGCAAGTCATGGAGATTTAGGTATGATCACATCTCAGGATGTGGTATTAGCATTATCGAATTCAGGAGAAACAGGTGAAGTACTCACAATTTTGCCGATTATAAAACGCATAGATGTCCCCTTTATCGCAATGACAGGAAACTTTGAATCATCATTAGCAAAGTTTGCCACGGTACATATAGATGTTTCTGTAGCAGAAGAAGCTTGTCCTCTAGGTCTTGCACCTACGTCAAGTACAACAGCAGCATTGGTGATGGGTGATGCATTAGCGGTTTCTTTGCTGGAAACCAAAGGTTTTTCTCGAGATGATTTCGCGCTATCCCATCCCGGCGGGAGCTTAGGAAAGCGCTTGCTGCTAATGGTTAGTGATATTATGCATTCTGGAAGTGAAGTCCCTGTCATATTGAAAAATGCCTGGGTAAGTGATGCCTTGTTAGAAATGACAGAAAAAAAGCTAGGAATGACAGCTGTGGTCAATAAAGAAAATCAGGTTCTAGGTGTTTTTACTGATGGAGATTTAAGACGAATGTTAGAAAAAAACCTGAATATTCATAAAACAGTTGTTGCAGAGGTGATGACGGAAAATTGTAAGGTTATTCAGGATGATATTTTAGCTGCTGAGGCAATGAAAGTGATGCAACAGAAAAAAATTAATGCCTTATTAATAGTTGATGATCAAAATAGATTGTCTGGTGCTTTAAATATGCATGACTTGATAAGAGCAGGAATAGTTTAAATGAAAGAAATTATAAAAAAAGCTAAAAAATTAAAATTACTCATTCTTGATGTTGACGGTGTATTAACAGATGGACGGTTATTTTTTGACGATAAAGGGAAAGAATATAAATGTTTTCATGCCCGTGATGGACATGGAATTAAATTATTATGTGAAACTGGCGTACAAGTTGCCGTTATTTCAGGTAGAAAATCAAATTCTGTCGCACTACGGATGAAAAACTTAGGTGTAGAGCTAGTCTATCAAGGGCATGAAAATAAAATTGCTGCATTTAATGAAATTATCCAAAAATTATCGCTTGAGCCTGAACAAGTTGCCCATGTTGGAGATGATTTACTTGATTTGCCTATTATGACTCGTGTTGGGTTATCAGTTGCAGTGAATGATGCAAATGATGCAGTTAAAGACTATGCCGATTGGTGTACAACAACAAAGGGGGGTCTAGGTGCTGTTAGAGAAGTATGTGATTTTATTATGCAATCACAAGGGACATTTGAAAACGTACTGAAACGTTATATGCAATGACAACTAGCCGAATTCGACTTTATTTAGTTCTATTGGTTTTAGGACTTGGCTCTTGGTTGGCAGCCTATTTTCTTGAAGAACATAAAAATACTGAATATTCGGCAATTGATCATAGTCCAGATTTCTTTAGTGTGAATTATTTAAAAAAAGAAACGGATCAAGATGGATGGTTAAAAAATGAATTATTTGCCGATAAAATGGTTCATTACGCTGATGATGGTACAACCCATTTAACTCGTCCCGTAATGACTTTATACAACGTCAAACATAATTTAGAATTGGCTCCATGGCTTATAACGGCTGAAACAGGCTTACTAGAAGCTGATAATGATCATTTAATACTGATGGGGCAGGTTTTTATAGGTAGAGAAAAAACTAAGAAGCATAATATGTTTAAGATTAATACATCAGAACTCTTAGTGACGCTTTCAATTAATTTCGCAGAAACAACGGAATGGGCTGAGTTATTAGATGGTTTGAATAGAACAGAAGGTATAGGGTTCGAAGCTACTTTTACTGATCCTATACGAATAAAGTTTTTGTCGAAGGTTAAAGGAAGATATGAATTTAATTAAGTTTTTTATTTTTACAATTCTTTTGGTGTGCAGCCATTTAGCATTAGCACTAAAAAGTGATGCAGAACAACCAGTCACTATTGATTCAAATACGGCAAGTTATGATGATGCTAAACAGATAAGTACTTATATTGGAAAAGTTATTACTGTACAAGGAAGTTTGCATATTGAATCTGATAAATTGGTGATTTATTTTAAACAGGGTGAAATAGTAAAAATGGTTTTTACGGGCAAACCTACTACATTTAGACAGCGCCCAGCAGAAGGGAAAGAAGAAATTCATGGTGAAGCTTTGACTGGCGAATATTATCCAAATAAAAATAAATTAGTTTTGATTGAAGAGGCTGTAGTTTCACAAGGAAATAATCGTTCTGAAAGTAGACTAATAATTTATGATAGCAAAAACTCTGTTATTAAGGCAGGTGAGCAATCCTCCGATTCAAAGCGAGTTCATTCCATTTTTAAACCTAAAGCAAAAGGGAAAAAGAATTAATGGCTCGTTTGGCAGGAAAACATTTGATTAAAAGTTACAATAATCGAAATGTAGTTGATGGTGTCTCTTTGAATGTTGATACAGGTGAAGTTGTAGGGCTACTTGGACCAAATGGAGCTGGTAAAACAACCAGTTTTTATATGCTGGTTGGTTTGGTCAAAGCTGATGGTGGGGAGGTGTTTATTGATGATATGGATATCACTTATTACCCCATGCATGACCGAGCCAGGCTTGGTATTGGATATTTAGCGCAGGAACCTTCAGTTTTTCGTAAATTAACTGTTGCAGAAAATTTACGTGCAGTGATACAAATTCATTCAGCAATCAGGAAGGGTCAGGTTGAAATTGTTATTGATGACTTATTGGAAGAGTTTAGTATTTTACATTTACGAGATCAAGTGGCTTTAGGGCTTTCTGGTGGAGAAAGACGTAGAGTAGAAATTGCCAGAGCATTAGCAACAGATCCACAGTTTATTTTATTGGATGAACCCTTTGCAGGGGTTGACCCTATATCAGTGATAGACCTGCAAAAAATAATTGCTCATCTTAAACAAAGGGGGATTGGTGTTTTAATCACGGAACATAAAGTAAGGGCTACACTAGAAATTTGTGATCGAGCGTATATACTTAATGGAGGGACTGTTATTGCAGAAGGAACAACAAAAGAAATTGTTGCTAATGAAGAAGTTCGGAAAGTGTATTTAGGCGATAATTTTAGTCTTTAGGGTTTTAATCCTTATCAAAATGCATTTATTGGATAGTCTGAAATAATAGTGAGTCAATTAACTTAGGTTAGAGGTTTAATGAAGCAATCTTTACAACTACGTATTGGTCAAAGTTTAACAATGACGCCGCAATTACAGCAGGCGATCAAATTGTTACAGCTATCTACACTGGATTTACAACAAGAAATTCAACAGGCTCTTGAATCAAACATGATGCTGGAGGTTGATGAGGAGGTTGCGAACACTGAGGATAATAATCTAGTCGTCCAAGAAGAGTCAAAGGGAGCAGTTGAAAGCGAAGTGACTAGCGAAGGCTCACAGACGGATTTACCTGATGAATTGCCTGTTGATTCTAATTGGGAGGATGTTTATGAAAATACTCATCCAATAACTGCAGCGGCATCGGAGGCCGCTGAATATGAAACTCAACATAGTAAATCAGAAACTTTATTAGATCATTTATTACAGCAATTAGAACTACTATCTATTTCGGAAAGAGATCATGCGATTGCCATCGCAATTATTGACTCAATTAATAAAGATGGGTATTTAAGTGAGTCTATTGATGATATTTATCTTGGCTTATATTCTCAGCTTGAAGATCTGGAGCAAGATGAGGTAGAAGGCGTTTTACATCGGGTACAAAATTTTGATCCTATCGGCGTTGCTGCAAAAGATCTAACAGATTGCTTGATGATACAGTTAAAGCAATTGCCAGAAATTGTTCCTTTTAGAAATGAAGCAATTGAAGTTGTTAGCCGGTCACTTGATTTATTAGCAACAAATGATCAAGTAAGATTAATGCGGCGACTTGGTTTGTCTGAGTTGCAATTAAAAGAGGTTGTGTTTTTAATTAGAACATTAGACCCAAAACCGGGGGCTAGTATTCAAAGTCTGGAATCTAATTATATTGTTCCAGATGTTTATGTAAGCAAACAAAAGGGGGGTTGGAAGGTTATTTTAAATCCAGATATCGCTCCAAAATTACGAGTAAACTCGACTTATTCGAAAATGATAAAAAGAGCGGATAATACAAAAGAAAATGTTACTATGAAAGAACATTTACAAGAGGCTCGCTGGTTTATAAAAAGCTTACATAGTCGAAATCATACTTTATTACGGGTTGCAGAAAGTATTATAGAAAAACAACAAGGGTTTCTAGAACATGGAGCTATTGCAATGAAACCAATGGTGTTAAGGGATATTGCTGAAGAGTTGGATCTACACGAATCAACCATATCTCGAGTTACCACACAGAAATATATGCATACACCTAATGGTATAGTAGAATTTAAATACTTTTTTTCAAGCCATGTTTCAACCGAGGGGGGAGGTGAGTGCTCAGCAATTGCAATTAGGGCTCTTATTAAAGAGTTTGTAGGAAATGAAAATCCTGAAAAACCTTTGAGTGATAGCAAAATAGCAGATATATTAAAAGAAAAGGGTATTAACATTGCTCGTCGAACAATAGCTAAGTATCGAGAAGCTATGTCCATCCCTTCATCAAGCCAGAGAAAACGTCTTTTGTGACGGTATAAATATTTTTAATAAGGAGTTTATTCTATGCAAGTAAGTGTAACGGGTCACCACATTGAAGTAACTGATTCATTAAGAAATCATGTTGAAGAAAAGATAGGTAAACTAAAGAGACATTTTGATAATGTGACAGATATACATGTGATTTTAACAGTAGAAAAGCTTGATCAAAAAGCCGAAGCTACTGTACAAATAAGTGGGGCAAAGTTATTTGCAGATGATGTACAAGAAGATATGTATAAAGCAATAGATAATATGGTTGATAAATTAGACCGTCAAATTATTAAGCACAAAGAAAAGACAGGAAAGCATAGATAAATATTTTTCATTTCGGTGTCTTTTGTTTGATTTTAACGACAAGTATTTTTTAAATCATTCAAAAGACACATTTAAGCCTTAATCTATTTTTGTACACTTTTACCTATGCCATCATCTACCGTAAACCAAGAACATAATGAAAACTTATTAACACAGGTTACCGAATATTTGGATGCGGGATCATCGGTTGAAATAAGGAATCTTATTCATTCTTTGTACCCAGCAGAAACGGCAAATATCCTTGAATCCTTAGATATAGAACAAAGAGAAAAAATATGGGGTGTCATTCCTCCTAGTGTAATGGGAGAAATTTTAATAAGAGTGGGTACTGAAGTCGGTCAAGGGTTATTGAAAATGACTGATAGAAAGGATTTGATCAAAGCAACGGAAAACCTTGAATCAGATGATATGGTTGATTTGCTTCATTCTTTACCTGAGCCTCTGCTATCTGAGGTTATGGAATCAATTGGAGTGCATGAACGAAATAGACTTGAGTCAGCACTATCTTACGATGACCATACCGCAGGTGGACTTATGTCTCTAGATGTCTTGACTATTCGACCAGATATGACACTTGAAGTTGTCATGCGTTACTTGAATAAACGTGGAGGTATGCCATCTTCAACAGATAGTTTGATTGTTGTGGATCGTTCTGATCATTTGTTAGGCGTTTTATCATTATCAGATTTGTTGACAAATAAACCCAGTACAAAAGTTGCCAATGCTATGGATGTAAGGGTGAGGGGGATTCCTTATCAAATGTCAGCAACAGAAGTGGCAATTTTATTTGAACAGCGACAAATGTTATCAGCCCCTGTTGTTGCTGAGAATGGTCGATTAATGGGGCGGATTACTATTGATGATGTGGTTGGAGTCATAAGAGAAGAAGCTGATCATTCAATAATGAGTATGGCTGGGCTGGATGAAGAGCAGGATATGTTTGCACCTGTTATGACCAGTGCTAAACGGAGAGCAGTATGGTTAGGTGTAAATTTATTGACAGCATTTTTAGCCTCCGGCGTTATTGGCTTATTTGAAGCGACTTTAGAAGAAATAGTTGCTCTCGCTGTATTAATGCCTATTGTCGCGAGTATGGGTGGTATTGCAGGGAGTCAAACATTGACGTTAGTTGTAAGAGGACTAGCTTTACGGCAAGTGAGCAGTGCAAATGCGAAACAATTATTGATTAAAGAAGTATCAGTGGGTGTGGTTAATGGTTTTTTGTGGGCGAGTATTGTGTCAATTATTGCGAGTCTTTGGTTTCAGGATATGGACTTGGGGCTGTTATTAGGAGCAGCCATGATCATAAATCTAGTTTGCGCAGCAGTGGCTGGAGCAAGCATTCCTATTATCCTCGATAAAATGGGTATTGATCCTGCATTGGCCGGCGGAGTGTTATTAACAACAGTAACCGACTGTATAGGGTTTTTGGCCTTTTTAGGATTGGCGACAATATTTCTGTTGTAGAGAAAAAAAGTTTTTAGGGTTGGGCATGCCGTTTCTTTGGCAACTCAACCCAAACCCAACAACAACAAAAAAAAATATTATTTTAGGTATGGAAGGATTGTGGTGTCATCCCACAAAATTTACCAACCATCTCGATAAATCTTTAGCATGGCAGAAGCATTTTCTATAAAAGGTTCCATTCCATGTTTGTTAAACCTTAAAGCGTCTAGTTCTGCTAAGCGGTCAGGTATAATTTCAAGTTCATTGAAATCAAACTGAATTATTGGTGTTACGTGGGAAGATCCTAAATAGGCTTTGCCTGATTCGATAGTATTTGAAACAGGGTCATGAATATCTGCTAATACAAAGATAGAGTCAAATAATTCTTGAGCCGTCAATTCACTGGGATAGTCATCAAAAAACTCTTCAGGTACAGGGGCAGAGTTAAAAGCAAAAGTCTCTAATCCTAAAGATGCTCCGATGGCCTGAGCCAATCCACCTCCAAGAGAGTGACCGGTTACGGTTATTTTTCGATCTTGGTAACGGTCAGCTACGTCTTTAGCAAATTCAAAAGCATGATCAAATTGTTCATCTACTTTGCCTACTGCAAGAAGTGCATCTGCAGCTAGATCTAAGAATTCTTCAGTTAAAGAGCAGGAAAAAACTTCATCTGCTGGACAAGCCTCAGTTCCACGAAAGGCTAAGGCTATTTCACCTGTTTCTGAACTCTTATAAACCCCTGCTTGCATGCCAGAATCTTTGTCTGCTTGCTCAATTAACTCCCAAACACCTACTGATGTGTTATCAAAACTATAAACAGCATCGGACAAATATGCATAAGGTAGCGATTTAGCAAGTAAATTAACCCCTCTTCGTTCATTAGAATTTAATATTCCGTAAGGTTTCCACGTTTCATTGGCTTTGTAATTAGGGTTAAGATAAACATCGGCCGTCGTTAATTTAAAGGTTTGAGTCTCTGGCTGAAAAATTAAGTTGGCGGTGTAACGTTCAGTTCCAAATGATTGTGGTACATCAACAGTTGGTAAAACCAATACTCCAGTATTAGGTTTGTATTCAGGGCTTTTGTCTTCACCAGAACGATTATCTGGCTCTGCACTGACTAATTTAAAAGAATTAGGTTTGTCTGGCGCAAGTGATTGTAGAGCTGCTTTAAAGATTTGAGTACCAGAACTATCCATCACTTTTATTTTTTCAAGGCAAACAAGTCCAGACGACTCAATGAATGTGACAGGTGCAGTTAAACTTATACATTCTTGTGGGTGTGCTTGTGCTATGTGAGAGTGGCTTATTAAATGGGTGAATACTAAAATGCACAGAGGTGCTTTTTTAACTTTTTTATCAGGATTTAAAAATTGTTTTATCAGAGTTATATTTTTCATTTGTGTGCCTTTGTAAATACGAGTATGTTCATTGAACTAACTATTTGACTATAGTCTACGTTATAAATTCAAATAATCATCTAATTCTATCAAGCGTTCAGGAGTGCCTATATCAAGCCAGAATCCGTTAAATTCTTCACCAGTTACTTTATTTTGAGCCATGGCATTTCTCAACAATGGAGCAAGTTTAACTTTACCTGCTGGGGTATTGCTAAATAAAACAGGGTTAAATATGCCTATTCCACTATATGTTAAAGTAGGACTACCATTAACAGTAGTTAATCCATTTGATGTTAAGTGAAAATCCCCTTCTGGGTGATGCGCTGGATTAGGAATTAACACTAAATGAGCTAAATTAAATGGTTTATTATGTAATTGAGAAAAATCATAGTCACTAAAAACATCTCCATTTACCACTAAAAAAGGTTCTTTTCCCAATTTTGGAAGTGCGTTAAAAATTCCCCCTGCTGTTTCTAACGCATTTTCTCCTTCATCTGAGTAAGTGATGGATGCACCAAATTGATTACCGGAGCCTAAAGTATCGATAATTTTATGACCTAAATATGCAATATTAATTACTATTTTAGTGTATCCACATGACACAAGTTGTTCAATAGTATGCTGAATAATTGGTTTATTTCCGGCAAGTAATAAAGGTTTAGGTGTTGAATCTGTTAGCGGACGCATTCTTTCGCCGCGTCCAGCAGCTAAAATCATTGCTTTCATATTCTTGATCCCTGAACTTTAAGAGAGTATTCAGGTAAAAGAGTTGTCGTTAAATATTGATTAAAATTTTTAAGTTCAGTGTGTTGGCTGCAAATTTGACTAACATAGGTCATTGTACGTGGAATATCTTTCAAATAACTGGATTTATTATCTCGTATATGTAGGCGAGAAAAAATACCTATTGCTTTTAAATGTCTTTGCAAGCCCATTAAATCAAACCAGTTCCTAAAGGTATCTATGTCATCAGAAAGTAAACCGGACTGGTTAATTTTATGAAAGTAAAGTGTCATCCATTGATAAACCTTTTGTTCTGGCCAGGCAATGTAACAATCGCGTAATAGAGAGACTAAGTCGTATGTGACAGGGCCGATAACAGCATCTTGAAAATCAATAATACCAAGAGAGTTATTGTTTAGAACCATTAAGTTTCTAGAGTGAAAATCACGGTGAACACAAACTTGTGGTTGTTCAATTGCAGATGATATTAAAACTTTATTTAGCTCATGTTTAATTGTTTCAGGTATTGATAAATTTAGATATTCTCCCAAAAACCAATCATAAAAAAGGGATAATTCCTGATTCAGTAGTACATCATTATATTGAGGTAGTTCGCTTGTTGTGATGGGTGTTTTTGTTTGTAGCGTTTCTAGGCTATTAAAAGCATGAGAGTAAAAGTCTAAGGCATTGGAATTATTTAGTCTATCTAATAGGCAAGTGGATCCAAAATCTTCTAGTAATAAAAACCCTTGGGCAGACTCTTGTTGATAAATTTCAGGAACAGCAACACCTGAAGCTTTAAAAAGTTTATCGATACGAATGAATGGCTCAGTATTTTCTTTGTCAGGAGGGGCATCCATAACAATATGCTGTCCATTCTTATGAATTACTCTGAAATAGCGTCTAAAACTAGCGTCGCTAGAAGCAGGTTCAAACTGAATAATATCTAATTGAAGAGTATGAGTTAACCAATGAAGAATTGATAAGGCGCGAGGATCTGTCGTTGACATGATAATTTGAAGACTTTAATTTAAAATGTAAGACTAAACTAAGGTAAAATAATAGACTATTTTATTCTATTATTGGTCTCTCAGCCAACTATACTGACACGGATATATGTATCGCCAACTTTTTTGTATTTTTTTTCTATTTTCTTACCTTGAACTTGGCCTTGCAAATGATAATGATTGGAATTGTAAGAATCAGGGAGAACAAGGCTGGACATGTGGGGATTTAATTGCACAAAAAAACACTGATAATTCTTTGTCTCCTGTACCTTCCAAGGTTAATAAAAAAAAACCTGAACTGGAACAAAGCCTACAGAAAGAATCCTCCATTTCAAATAAACCGCCTCAGGTTGCATCCAGAAATTCAGGCTGGAATTGTTATACAGGAGGTGAAAATGGGACATGGAACTGTAGTTTAAAGGGAGCCGACCCGAAAGGTCAAACAAAATTTGTTGAAGATAAAACGGATTCTTTTAGTTTGTTTTCTGATGCTTTTGATTCGAATCAGGAGCAACAATTTAAAATGCTACAGTCAAATTTAAAATATGATCCATGGGAAAGCTGTAGCAATGCATCGCAAGGGAAGTATCGCTATATTCAAGAAGAAGACACTAGAGATACTGTACCGATGAATGTTACTGCTGATTATACTGAAGTGTTTGATAAAGAAATTACCAGTTTTTTTGGAAATGTTGAAATTGTTCGTGCTGATCAGAAAGTCTCATCTGATAGAGCAAGTTATGACACTGTTTCGGAAACTATGGATGCTCAGGGGCAGGTTCTTTATTCAGAAGATGAGGTTTCTTTATTAAGTGATACAGTTTTATTAAATTTAAAATCAAATGAAGCTCGTTTAAGAGATGCTATTTTTATCTCTCCGTCTGGCCCTATTCGAGGATCTGCGGATGTGGTTTATCGCGATAATAAATATTTATCTCGTTATAAAAATGCAGCATTTACTAGCTGCCGCCCTGGAAATCAGGATTGGGTCTTGCATACCGGTAGATTAAAAATGAACAAACAAACTGGAAAAGGGTCTGCTAAACATGCTTGGTTAGAATTTAAAAGTGTTCCTCTTTTGTATACACCCTATATTTCTTTTCCTATCGATGACAGACGTACAACGGGTATATTGGCGCCTTCATTTGGTAGTGCGGATGAAAATGGATTTGATGTTTCACTTCCATACTATTGGAACATAGCACCAAACTACGATTTATTATTAAGACCAAGATATATGTCAAAACGCGGCGTTATGATAGGGGCGGAATTCCGCTATTTGACAGAGAAAACAAATGGGTTAATAGGGCTAGAATATTTACCTTATGATATTTTAGAGCAAAAGCAACGATATTCAGGAACATTTAAGAATCGTACCGTTTTTACCCCCAGTTTAGATAGTAATATTGATTTAAATTATGTATCTGATGATGAATATTTTGATGAATTGAACAATGCATTGGGTATGTCTAACGATAGATTCTTAAAAAGTCAGGCAAACTTGAATTATCATAGGGAAGGCATTTTCTTTACTACACTTTTTGAGTCATATCAAACAATAGATAAAGACGTATTAGAAGGTGATGAACCCTATCAAAAATTACCCCAAGTCTTATTAAATTTTGATCATTCATTTGAAGATTGGCCTATTGATATTGCAATGGATAATGAATATGTTAATTTTCATAGAAATGGACGAGTGAGTGGCCATAGAATTAATGTAAAACCCTCTTTTTCTATCCCGATCAAAACAGCGGGATACTTTTTTAAACCTAAATTTTCTTGGCAGCATTCTGAATACTTTTTAAATAATCAAATTGATGGAAAGTCCAGTAGTTTCAGTCGTTCTTTGCCGATTTTTTCTACCGATAGCGGTTTGATTTTTGAACGAGACATTAAGTTTGAAGATTCAAGTTTTTTGCATACCCTGGAGCCAAGATTATTTTATTTATACATCCCAAATAAGAATCAAGACGATATTCCTGTTTTTGATTCATCACTTTATGATTTTAGTTTTAGTAGCTTGTTTAGAGAAAACCGTTTCAGTGGAAATGATAGAGTTCAGGATGCTAATCAAATAACGGCGGCTTTAACAACAAGGTTAATTGATTCCAAAACAGGACAAGAACGGTTGAAATTTAGTTTGGGTGAAATTTTTTATTTTAAGGATAGAGAAGTAGTAATAAAAGGACAGCCGGAAAGACAAGGTTATTCCAACCCGATAGCAGCGTTAAGCGGACAGATTACTAAACAGTTATCTTTTTCATCAGATTTACATTGGGGTTTAGAAAAAAATGATATTGCTAGAGGCCATGTTCAGCTTACTTATAGAAATCAACCGCACCAAATTTTTAATTTAGGCTATCGTTATAGAGAAGAAGACGAGAGAAGTGCGATTAAAAGTATTAGCCGAATTGATACATCAATTCGATGGCCAATAATTGATAATTGGTTTGGGGTTGGACGGATGCAATATTCATTTAAATACCAATCTACTACTGAAAGCTTTGTTGGTTTGGAAAAAGACAGTTGCTGCTGGCGTTTTCGTATTATATGGAGAAGATTTGCTAATACGTTGAAAGATTCATTAACGAATGATTTTGTAATAGATGAGAATAATGAAATTGAAATGGATGAGGGAATATTTGTACAAATGGAATTAAAAGGATTAACCAGTTTTGGTGATAAAGTGGATGAGTTCTTAGAAAAAAATCTAAGTGGTTATCAGAGTTTAGATTAAATTGTTAAATCTGTGTTTCACCTTACTGTATTTTCAGTAGTTGTAGTGGATCAAAATGACAAATCAGGATTAAAGTGATTGAGTCCTTGTTTTTTACAGTGAGAATTAAAGAAAAGATGATAAAGTTTTCAAGTTTAATTTTATGTGCATTATTAGCAAGTTCAATAGCAAAAGCAGATCTTTTAGGACGTATAGTCGCTATTGTTGAAGATGACATCGTTTTAGAACAGGAATTATCTGCTCAGGTTGAAAGTATTACAAAAAACCTTAAAGCTAATAACGTCATGGTTCCTCCAATTTTTATACTAAGAAAACAGGTTTTAGAGCGTATCATTATTGACAAGTTACAACGACAGCTAGCTGAAAAATCAGGTATTCGAGTGAGTAATGAAATGTTGAGGAGTTCAACTCAAGATATTGCTAGAAGAAACGGTTTAACTATTGATGAATTTCGTAAAGAACTAGAAAGCCAAGGAATGAGTTTTCAGCAATTTCAAGAAGATATCAAAAAAGAAATTATCATTAATCAATTGAGAGCAAGAGAAATTGGAACGCGTATTAAGGTAGCAGATCGGGAGGTGAGCCATTATTTAGAAACTCAAGGTGAAATTGGAGAGGAAAAAATACAGTTTCATCTTGGTCATATTTTAATTTCTGTGCCTGAAGGAGCTTCGTCTTCAGTTATTGGTAAAGCGCGTGAAAAAGCAAATAATGTACGAGCTGAGTTACTACTAGACGGAGCTGACTTTCAACAAACAGCAGTTGCTTATTCTGATGGTAATAGTGCGTTAAAAGGTGGAGATTTAGGTTGGCGAACTATAGGCGAGATACCGACTTTATTTGTTGATACCGTGACAAAAATGGATAAGGGAGAGGTTGCTGAACTAATTCGTAGCCCCAGTGGATTCCATGTAATTAAGCTTTTAGATTTAAAAGGCTTAGAAAAACATATTGTTACTAAAACGAGTGCACGACATATCCTGATTAAAACTAACGAATTAATTGATGATGCAGAAGCTAAAAAAAGATTATTAGCATTAAAAGAAAGGATTATGGATGGTGATGATTTTGCAATGCTAGCACGATCAAACTCTGATGATAAAGGTTCTGCTTTAAATGGAGGAGATTTAGGTTTGGTTGGCTCTGGAGATTTGGTTCCTCCTTTTGAAGCTGCGATGAATCAACTGCGAATAAATGAGATTAGTGACCCGGTTCAAACTCAATTTGGCTGGCATATTATTCAAGTTTTGAAACGCCAAGAAAAGGATGACAGTGTAGAGCATAAAAAAAACAGGGTAAGAGAAGAAATTCGTAAACGAAAAATAGAAGAGGAAACGGAGTTATGGTTGCGTCGACTGAGAGATGAAGCATTTGTAGATATTAAGCAGGATAGGTTGTAATTGCTCTATGGGACAAAATTACAAAAATGAAAGTCTGTTGAAGAATAGTGTAGAGAGGTTGCTTACCCATGTAGATCTGAATCTACATCAAAACTTAATAAAGCGTTTATCAACTGAATTAGGTGTTAGTATTTTAGAGTGTGCTGCGGCAATAAGCTTACTAAATCAGCCAGACTTTTATTCGAAAAAAAATAATGGACGTAAAGATGCGGATATAGCAAAAACTAATATATCTCTTCCAGTTTTACCAAAGCAACGGGTTGTTAGGTATCGATTAGACGTAGGTTTAATTAATAAAGTACAAGTTGATGAAATTAAAACTATTTTGGTTGAAGTGTCAGGAGTAGACAAGAAGAAAATATCAAAAGTAGATATACGCAACCATTATACAATAGTTGATTTGCCTGAAGGGATGGCGCCTGATATTTTTCAGTTAATATCTGAAACAGAAATTCAAAATAAAAAATTGAATATAAAGAGAGTTAAGTTTCATCGTAGATTTCATCGAAGAAATAGTAAAAAAAATTCAAATTATAAATAATAGCAACTGGTTGTGTTCGAGGGAGCATTAATTTATTTGGAAGCCTTACCTCACATACGGATTTGTTATCATTTCTTCTCCAAACGACGACATAGGTCCGTGGCCAGGAATAAATTTGACTTCTCTTCCTAAAAGGCCATAACTTATCTTTGATTGAATGGATTAATGTTACATGATCTCCTCTTGGAAAATCAGTTCGACCAATAGAACCGTTAAACAGAACATCTCCCACGATAGCCAGTTTAGATTCTTTATTGAAGAAAACGATATGCCCGGGAGTATGACCTGGGCAGTGAATAACCTGAAGTTTTTGTTCTCCAACACTGACTGTATTTCCATCATTTAACCAGCGGTTTGGAGTGAATGCCTCACTCTGTGGAAAACCAAAGGTTTCAATTTGTTGGGGAATCAGATCTATCCAAAATTGATCTTCTTGTTGTGGTCCTTCAATTGGAATGGACAGCATAGATGCTAATTCTGCAACTGCTCCAATATGATCAAGATGCGCGTGTGTTACTAAAATTCTTTCCAGTATTGCTTTTTCTTGATTAATGGTTTTTAAAATAATATCAATTTCTCCCCCAGGGTCTACAATAGCGGCTTTATTACTTTTGTTACAAATAAGTAAAGTACAGTTTTGTTGATAACTGGTAACAGGAATAATTGTGAACCTTAAACTCATAGGAGATTTATTATAATAGTTTGAAGGGGGGGCTTGGTGAAAGAGATATTAGAATAGTTGGTCATAAAATAACTGGCTTGTTGGGTAATTCATCAATATTTTTTTGCCCTTTCAAAGGGTAATATCGTACAAGTTTTTTTGTGATTTCATTTATACCTGTTATTACGCCGGTCTCAAATTTGTTTTGTTTAAATGCCTGTTCCATTAAACTACAAATAGCTTGCCAATCATCTTTAGAGATTTTTTTGTTGAGTCCTCTATCAGCAACAATCTCGACTTTTTTATCTGCTAACAATAAAAAGATAAGTACTCCATTATTTTCTTCAGTATCCCAAATTCTTAATTCAGAAAATATATCGATTCCACGATCAAAACAAGGGGTGTTTTGTAATAAATTAAAAAAACTTAATGAGCTTTCAATAGCAAAGCTAATTTCTGCACTATGTTTTTTTTCAGATAAAAAAATAGTCTCTTCAATTTTATTTAAGCTAGAGGGTGGAAATTTGTAATGAACTAACCAAGGGAAATGTAGTAAGTGTTTAAACAATCTTGTGATATTCATATTACCAGCCTCCTGAAGCCCCGCCGCCGCCAAAGCCCCCGCCACCGCCGCCAAAACCACCACTTCCTCCAGGCCAGGAACCGCCAAATCCACCGCCATAGCCGCCACGATCACTTGGAAAATTACTCCGGCCTCCTCTGTGAAATAACATGGCTAAAATAAAAATGGCAATGCCAGCTGCTATGCTACTAGGGAGGAGGGTGGTCACTGTCCAGGTAAAATAGCCAGCAAAGCTCCCAGCAAGACTAGAGCCAATAAGTCGGCCAAACATTGAACGCAAAATAGGTGCAAAAAATAAGATAAAAAATAAAACAAACAAAAGTTCTTCAATCGTTGATTGCTGATTTTCATACGATTGACTTGGAGGGGGTAATGGTTCTCCGATTATCAGCTTAGTTAACTGTTCTGCCCCTGAAGAAATTCCGCCATAGAAATCACCTATTTTAAAATAGGGCGTTATAATGTCACTAATCACTCTTTTAGCAATAGCATCTGGAATAGCACCTTCTAGTCCATAGCCGACTTCTATACGTAATTTTCTGTCATTTTTTGCAACCAGTAATAGCACGCCATCATCAACCTCTTTTCGTCCTAATTTCCATTGTTCTGCTACTCGAAACGCATATTGTTCAATACTTTCTGGTTGAGTGCTGTGGACAATTAATATTGCAAGCTGACTACCTTCACTAGATTCAAATTGTAATAAGTTCTGTTCCAGTCTTTGCTTTTGAGATCGGGATAATGTTCCTGTTAAATCAGTGACGGGTGATAATAATTGTGGAATTTTTTGTTCGGCATGGGCAAAATTAAATTCTGTCGATGTCAGAAACAGTAGGATACCTAATATTTTAAGGCAGTAAGTAACGTACATTTTTTTTATTTCTGACAACGGTTAAATTAAGAAGCCGGTACAGGGGGTTGATTAAAATTTACTTTCGGCGGAACTGAAATTTCAGCTTCATTTTCAACAGAAAAAGTAGGTTTAGTCGTAAATCCAAACATCATTGCAGTTAGATTAGAAGGGAATTTTCTCACAGTAACATTATAATCTTGAACTGCTTTTATATAACGGTTTCTGGCGACTGTAATTCGATTTTCTGTTCCTTCTAATTGAGCTTGAAGATCACGAAAAACACCATCAGCTTTTTATTGTGGGTAATTTTCAGCCACTAAAAGTAAACGACCTAATGCGGAACTCATTTTACTTTGGGCAGCATTAAACTTTTTAAAGGCCGCTTCATCATTAATTAATTCAGGTGTGGCTTGTATAGCACCAACTTTTGCCCTAGCGTTAGTCACTGAGGTAAAAACATCTTTTTCATGGGCTGCATAACCTTTTACGGTATTAACTAAATTAGGTATAAGGTCTGTTCGACGTTGGTATTGATTAACTACCTCAGCCCATGATGATTTAATTGTTTCATCTGTAGTTTGTAGAGTGTTATACCCACAGCCCTGTAGAGTAATTGTTAGGGTTAATATTTTAAAGAAATTTAACATCACCAAGCACCTCCAAAAAAGATTTTTGGTTAAGCATAACAAAATTTTTCTAGAAATGTTATTTTTCCAGTAAAGATTGTTTTTCCAATATTGTTGCTAGTTAAAACTATTTCTTAATAAATATGGAGTGCACCTTGGGCTATGAAAGAACTTGGTAGAATGTGGCTATATAATGAAACTACCTGTTTATTCTATAAAAATAATGGGACATGGAATTTGTGGAAAATATGGGGAAAACCTTTAATAGTTCTTATGCTTTAGTACAAAAATAACTCTAGACAATGACGATAGTCCAAGTCTAGAGTTATTCCACAGGATTATTTGACCAGATTTCTTCACAAAACTTTAGCGTGATTATTCCTCACCGAATGGGTGCGTTCTAACAAACCTGATTACATATGATATTCAGTGGGTTGTGAGGGATGCAACAACTACTTGGCAAGCTAAACAAAGGTTTGAAGACGGATAAAAGGTAAATCAATCATGGGGTTTTAATATGCTTCACGCAGTTAAGGATGCGGACTTCTGTCTGTCATTTTTGACGGTAGAAATCCGCATCCTTGACCTAGTGAAGCATAAGCCCCTTGCTCTAAATTAGAATATGTTATTTTTCTAGTAGATTTAATTTATCAGGCTTTCCATTCCATTCATCAGCATCCTCCAAACCATCTTTCACTTCGGTAATAACAGGCCAATTTGCAGCTAATTCAGCATTTAAAGCAATAAATTTTTCTTGTCCTTCTGGTAGCTCATCTTCAGCAAAAATTGCTTCAGCTGGACATTCCGGTTCGCATAATGTGCAGTCTATACACTCATCAGGGTCAATTACTAAAAAATTTGGACCTTCATGAAAGCAATCCACAGGGCATACGTCAACGCAATCAGTGAATTTACATTTAATACAGTTTTCTGTGACGACAAATGTCATATTGATTATCCAAGTTATAAGTTTTTAAAAATTTAGTGGTATATTATCAGAAAAGTAGCGATTGAAAAGTAGAATATTTCTTTGCGCGGTGGGATTCTTTGGTGTTTTTGGTGTTGAGGAATTAGTGTTTAAGTTTGCCCTAGGGTATTTTAATCTGATTCAACACTAGAAAATGAAAATAGAGACATAAAGTTGTTTCTACCAGAGTCAAGTTTACTTTGTTGGGTATTCTTTAGAGCAATAAAAGCTTCTTTTTTTAACTGTTCATCTGCGAACTGCTGTTCTGGGCGGATAGGGGCATTTATTGCAAGTTGAAAATATTTCTGTGCTTCATTAACTTTGTTTTTTGTTAAAAGATAATCAGCATAAAAATAGTTTGAATCAATACTTTTAGGGTTGATTTCTAAGCCTTTTTTGAGTAGTCGCTCGGCTTTTTTTTGGTCGCCAAATGAAATTGGCCATCCAGGAGTTAAATAATAGAGTGTGCCAAGAATGACATGAGCAGCCCCATCTAAAGAATTAGGGTTTTGTTGTATTGTTTTTTCAAGTAAGGTTTTGGCTGTATTGATTGAGTCAAGTGCTGTAAAAGGGCTTTCAAATTCTGCGTTTGTTGCAATGACTAGAGCTTCCCAAATCAAAGGTTCTACGGCTTCAGGGTTTTTTTCAGATAACTTTTTTATCCTTTTTAGAAGAAGTGGGTAACCCCTTTTTTTTTGGACTGTATTTTGGTTATAGTAAATTCTTGCCCATTGAGATTCAATATGGTTAATCTCAGGCATTATGTTGTTTGCAAATAGGGTATTGCTTATTAGTAGCAATGTGGCAACAAACGTTGTTTTTATCATACAAGGGAATATAGAACAGTTTTTGTCTAAGATCAATATATTTTTTTAAATTTTGCTTTCTCTACATAATAATAGTTATAAAAGACTTTTTTTTTGCGAGTTGCTGTAAGTTTAACTTGATTGAAATGGACTTTATATCTAAATGATTATAAAAGATAAGATTGTATTTATTCCCAATTTTTATAAGGGTTTTTAGATAAATTGTTGTTGTAGTACCTTAGATCTTCAGTAACTTCATCACCTAACCAGGCAGGTTTTAAAAAAGCCTCTCCTACTTCTGACAGTTCAATTTCAGCAACTATTAGACCATTATTATCTCCATTGAACACGTCTATTTCCCAGATATGTTGTTTATAGGGGACAAGATGGCGAGTTTTTTCGATAATAGGTTTCTCGCATAAAGAACTTAATATTTCTACCCCCTCAGTTAAGGGTATTTCGTATTCGTATTCTTGTCTGGATGTTCCAATCGTTGCACTTTTTATATTTAGCCATGCTTTGTCATCAGATATTCTGACTCGTATTGATTTTGTTTTATCGCTGATGAGATAGCCTTGTTTATAATCACTGGATTTTTGTATATTTTCTTTCCAGTCATTATTTTTAATTAAAAATTTATGTTCTATTTCTAATGCCATTTTATTAAAGAGGGTGGGTATTGTTAAAGATCAATTATAAACAGAACTAAGCAAGCATTTTACTTTATTTTATTGTTTGGCAATGATAAAGTAATAATACTTTATTAAAACACTTGGTAATTAGCTTTGCTAAATGTTGAAGGATTTTTTAAACCCTATGAATTGGAGAAAATAATGGCTATTGAACTACCTGCTTTGCCTTATGCTAAAGATGCGCTCGCGCCTCATATTTCACAAGAAACGCTTGAGTTTCATTATGGTAAACATCACCAGACCTATGTGACTAATTTAAATAATTTGATTTCAGGCACTTCGTTTGAAGATGCGGAGCTTGAGGCTATCATTGCTCGTTCAGAGGGTGGTATGTTTAATAATGCTGCTCAAATTTGGAATCATACTTTTTACTGGAATAGCTTATCACCTAAGGGTGGTGGTGCTCCTAGTGGTGCATTGGCAGATGCTATTAACTCTGCTTTTGGATCTTTTGATGAATTTAAAGTTGAATTTACAAAATGTGCAGTTACTACATTTGGATCTGGCTGGGGATGGTTGGTTAAAAATGCTGATGGCAGTCTAGAATTGGTAAGTACTAGCAATGCTGGTTGTCCTTTGACAGCAGGACAGACTCCTTTATTAACATGTGATGTATGGGAACATGCTTATTACATTGATTACCGTAATGCTAGACCTAAATATTTAGAAGCATTCTGGGCGTTAGTTAACTGGGAGTTTGCAGAAGCAAATTTTTCTGCTTAAATCTACTTTAAAAAACTGTTATAGCTCTAAGTGGTATTAGTATAACGGTTTTTTATTTCTGAGTAAGCATAAAAAAGCCCCTCTAAAACTAGATTTAGGAGGGGCCTTACAGATGAATATTATTTATTTTTTTCGCGTTCTTTTACTTCTTTGATTACTTCCTCGGCAACGTTTTTAGGGCATGGTAAGTAATGTGAGAATTCCATAGAGAACTGCCCTCGACCCGAGGTCATGGTGCGAAGGTCGCCAATATAACCAAACATTTCACTCAAAGCAACATCTGCCTTAATTCGAACGCCAGTAACACCCGCTTCCTGCGATTTAATCATGCCGCGACGACGGTTAAGGTCGCCAATAACATCCCCTACATGATCTTCGGGTGTAAATACATCAACACTCATTATTGGTTCAATTAATTGAGGTCCCGCTTTAGGAATAGACTGGCGATATGCCGCCTTAGCTGCAATTTCAAATGCAACTGCTGATGAGTCAACTGCGTGGAAAGCACCATCTAACAATGTAACTTTAAAGTCAAGACATGGGAAGCCGGCAAGAACTCCATTGTCAATACTTTTGGCAAATCCTTTTTCTACTGCAGGCCAAAATTCTCTTGGAACGTTGCCTCCAGTTACTTTTGATTCAAAGATAAAACCTGAACCGGGTTCACCGGGTTCAATAAGGTAGTCAATTTTACCGTATTGGCCAGATCCCCCTGATTGCTTTTTATGTGTGTAACTATCTTCAATGCTCTGAGTGATCGTTTCGCGATAGGCTACTTGTGGTTTGCCTACTTCAACATCAATACCATGAGTTCTTTTAAGAATATCGATTTTAATGTCTAAGTGGAGTTCTCCCATCCCCCTTAAAATGGTTTCTCCGCTGTCCTCGTCAGTCTCAACGCGGAAAGATGGATCTTCAGCAATCATTTTTCCGATTGCAATACCAAGTTTTTCTGAGCCAGCTTTATCTTTTGGAGCAACTGCAATTGAAATAACAGGGTCTGGGAACACCATTGGTTCAAGTGTTGCAACATTTTTAGGGTCTGATAAAGTATGTCCTGTTTGAACATTCTTCATGCCTACAACTGCAATGATATCGCCAGCTTGAGCCGAATCTAGTTCAATGCGGTCGTCAGCGTGCATTTCAACAAGACGTCCGATGCGTTCTGTTTTTCCAGTAAAAGTGTTGAGGACGGTCATACCTTTGTCGATTTTACCTGAATAAATACGAATAAAGGTTAGGGCGCCATATTTATCGTCCATAATCTTAAAGGCTAAGGCTCGAAGAGGTTTGTTGATGTCAACAATCGCAAATTTACCTGTTTCATTACCATCTAAATCAACTTCTGGTTGAGGTTTAACATCTGTTGGGCAAGGGAGGTAATCAACAACAGCATTTAATACGGGTTGGATGCCTTTGTTTTTGAAAGCAGAACCGCAATAAGTTGGGAAGAAAGATAAATTAATTGTGCCTTTGCGGATGCATGCTTTTATGGTTTCCATAGAGGGTTCTTCGCCATCTAGGTATTTTTCCATCGCATCATCATCTTGTTCTACGGCTGTTTCAATTAATTTTTCACGCCATTCTTCTACAGCATCAGTCATGTCTGCAGGAACATCTTGAATTTCATAGTTAGTTGGGTCGCCTGTGTTATCCCAAACCCATGCTTTACGAGTTAAAAGATCAACAACACCTACAAAGTCATCTTCTGTTCCAATGGGTAGAACCATGACCAGAGGGTTAGCCCCTAATACATCTTCTATTTGTTTTACAACTCTGTAGAAATCAGCGCCTAGGCGATCTAGTTTGTTAACCAGAATAATACGTGCAACTTCAGAGTCATTTGCATAACGCCAGTTGGTTTCTGATTGTGGTTCAACACCTCCAGACCCACAGAAAACGCCAATACCACCATCAAGAACTTTTAAAGAACGATAAACTTCGATTGTAAAATCAACGTGTCCTGGTGTGTCAATGATGTTAAAGCGGTGGTCGTCCCAAAAACAAGATGTTGCTGCAGATTGAATCGTGATTCCGCGTTCTTGTTCCTGCTCCATAAAATCGGTAGTCGCAGCACCATCATGTACTTCGCCTAATTTATGGATTTTTCCGGTTAGCTTTAAGATTCGCTCAGTTGTTGTTGTTTTGCCAGCATCAACGTGGGCAAAGATGCCAATGTTTCTATATAGAGATAGATCTGTCATGTTTGTACTCTAAAAATGGAAAAAAAACTAGTAATCCTTTTTTTTTAAGGTTTATATTTCTAGCAAAATTAAGGGTTTATATGCCTTATAGGCGAGAGATAATCAGCTTTTAAGGGATAAATAAAGCGCTTGTTTTTGTTTTTAAAGATATAAAAATTTGATTTATACCTCGAAAAACCTTCCATTATACAGCAAAGTTTTAAATAAACAGAGAATTAGTGTTGATTATTTGTTTTAGCTTTGTTTTTTAAAACATACATCGTCTACTAAATTAAGGGCATCTCAATTTTATTATCGACAATTAATTGAGATGCCCTTTATGTTAAGCAGATTTTTTATACTTAACTTGATATTGTGCGCCCCGGTCTAAATGCCTGATAAACAAACATTGCAAAGGCGAAAACTCCTACAGCAAAAACGATATCGCCAGGAACTCGCGCCCAAACCAAGCCTTCCATCACAGAACTATGAATAAACTCTGAGGAACGTGCCAGTGCATAATAATGCTTTATGCTGGCATAGGTCTGCCAAAGTCCCTGTGGCAGAAGAGACAGAAAGGTCATCATTGCCAAACCAATATTCAGACACCAGAATGAAATTTTAAGCAGTTTATGATTCCATTGATTAACATCGGTTAAGCCTCGCATGCAAAATAGCATTAATCCTAAACCTAACATGCCATAGACACCAAATAATGCGGCATGTCCGTGATTCGCCGTAGTATTGAGACCCTGCATGTAATAAAGAGCAATGGGCGGATTAAGTAAAAAGCCAAAGAGACCGGCACCTATCATGTTCCAAATTAAAACAGCACTGAAAAACATAAATGGCCAATGATAGTTTTGCTCCCATTCATGCTGGTGTTCTATTTTTGAGTGGTTGTAGGCTTCAAATCCGACAACCATAAGAGGGACCACTTCAAGCGCTGAAAAAGTGGCTCCAATTGCTAAAATAGAAATGGGTGTACCGCTCCAGTACAAATGATGAAAAGTGCCTAATACACCGCCAGTTAAGAAAACAATAGTGGCAAATAGAATCATCGTGGTAGCAACGGATACTCTTAATAAGCCCATGCGTACAAATAATGTAGAAATAATCGCAGTAGCAAAAACTTCAAAGATACCTTCAACCCATAGATGAACAACCCACCATCGCCAATACTCCATCACGCTGATATGTGTATGCTGTCCCCACATTAAACCTGCTCCGTAGAGCAACCCGATAGAGACCGCAGCAACCATAACCAGGAAAACCAAGGATTCAGAGGCTTTGTCTTTTAGTGCAGGCCAAAGTGCCCGCAATACTAAAACCACCCATAGCAATAAGCCTATGAAAAGATAAATTTGCCAGAACCGGCCTAGATCAATGTATTCATATCCCTGATGCCCAAACCAAAAATTCAGTGCCAGGCTCTCAAAAAACTGGTGGATTCCTAGCCATTCCCCGGCAAATGATCCAACCACAATGAGTAATAAACTAAAAAATAAAAAATTTACGCCAAACCGCTGGTATTTAGGTTCATGTCCTGAAAGCAAAGGGGCAAAATAAAGCCCGGCAGCTAGCCATGCCGCCACAATCCATAAGACGGAAAGCTGGGTATGCCATGTTCGGGTTACTGCATAGGGAAGATAATCGGCAAGGGGCAGACCATAAAGTCCTTGGCCTTCGATAGCGTAATGGGCCGTTATAATGCCAAGTAAAATTTGTACAAGAAAAAGAGCGGTGACCACCCAGAAATATTTAGCGGTTGCCTTCATTGAGGGGGTCAGCAGTTCCTTGGCAAAAAAATCCTCTTTAGCAAACCCCGTTTCTGGTTCTAAATCTGCACGCCATGCATCAAATTGGCGGGCATAATACCAAACGATTGCCCCTATGCCTGCAAGCAAAAGAATAAAAGAGAATATACTCCACATCAAAAGACTGGCTGATGGGGTGTTTCCAACTAATGGATCATGAGGCCAGTTGCTGGTATAGCTTATATCATCACCGGGCCGATTGGTAACTGTCGCCCAAGCCGTCCAAAAAAAGAATCCGGCAAGCTGATGGGCATCTTTTTCATTTAAGACAGAATGCAATGGAAAGGCATACTCTTTTCGCAGCTCAAGGTATTGTTCATTTTTAGCCATATACAAATCAATAAAATGCTGAGCTACTGTATTGATTGCTGTGGCCCGGTTAGCACTGACAGTGATAACTCCAGTGTTGGCATCGTAGGTATTCTCACGCATTTCATGGCGCAATGTCACTTTATGCATTTCAAGGAGCTGTTGATCAGAAGCGGGTATCCCCGTGATTTCATTTTTAGCAATGAGTGAAAGCAGCTCTAAAGCTTCACGGTGTAGCCAGTCAGCACTCCAGTCTGGAGCAAGGTAGCTGCCATGCCCCCAAATTGAACCTTGCTGCATGCCTCCAGTAGATTGCCAAATATTTTGGCCGCGTTCAATGTCAGCACGTGTATAAAGGGTAATCCCCGTTGATGTTTTAACTGCTTCAGGAATGGGGGGAACTTTTTGATAAATTTGTCCTCCATAATACAGCAGGATGGAAAACGAGACTATCATGCTGACAGATAGCATTAGCCAAAGGCGTTTAACCGTAAAGGTTGTTTTATAGTTTTCCACTGTTGCTCCTTTTATTTTAGAAAAAATCGTGTTTAGTAGGTGCTAATGTAAATTAATAGTAATCAGATTTGAAAAATTTTATTGGAAGTTTAATACATCATTTTTAGAAATAATTAAACTGCTTTATCAATAAATATGAGCTATCAGTAATTTTTAAACTGAAATTTCTACTTTACACATGCATTAATAGACCTAATTTTTATTGGGTCTTTACTCTATTAACTATTAATTATAAGGCTTTTTCAACTGAGTATTTTAGTCAGGATTTTAACCTTAGTATGTGTAAGTTTTTTACGCTCATTCATACAGGAGTATAAGGAGACAGGATTAACTGTTATTATTTTATGTTAAGGGGAATGTGGAGTATGTTAATATTTTTCTCCAGATACCAAATAGAGGAATTAGATAAAAATAGTCTTTTAGTGAATAGTTTTCTCTGTTAGTTTTAAGTTTATTAAGGCATAAAGCGTGTCAAGTGTAGGGCAACTAACGTTGTTTTTTTTCGCGGCTTTAATTGTATTTCCAAGGATTGCTTCTACCTCCATCGGTTTTTTGTTTTGGTAATCTAATAACATGCTAGTTTTATAATCAGGCATGGCATAGGTGTTTTGTATATTGTTATCAATGCTATCTTTTGGTAAAGAGTGTCCGCTGGCATCAGCAATAGAGCAAACTTCTTGCATAATGGTACGGATTAATTTTTCTTGGGATATTAGTATGTCTTTGGTTGAAAGACCATCCGATAAAACTGACAGAGGGTTGAAAGCTGCATTCCAAAGACACTTTAACCATCGACTGCTGATGATATTATCAGTTGCAATTGATTCAATTCCTGTTCGATTGATTAAGTCACTCAAGTGCTGGGAATTGTTGATCTTTCTGTTTAAGCTACCAAGGGTTAATTTTCCATAAGCTAAATGATGGATAATGCCGGGTTCTAATCGGTTACAACAAATAAATGCGAGTCCGCTGATAATTTCATTATCAGGAAATGCATCAATTAGCTCTTGTTCAATATCAATACCATTCTGGATAAGAACGATGCTTGTATTTTTATTGATAGCCTCTTGTACTAATTTGACCCTATTAGTTTCTGGTGTATTTTTTGTACAAAGGATAACGAAATCAGCTTGTCCATTGTATTCTGAAGCATTTCTTATTATTTGTGAAGGTGTGAAAATCCAGGAACCTAGTGCCGCACTTTTAATGGAATAGCCTTGTTTTATAACTATCTCGTAATCTGAACGACATAGAACAGATACATCAGCTCCAGATTTTGCCAATAATGCACCATAAAAACTACCTATTGCACCTGCACCAATAATCAGAATTTTATCTTGGTTTTGGGTCATTTTGATTTGCCAATATCTGTTTTAAAAAAGGAATTGTCAGTTTGCGTTGTGCAGCCAATGTTGCTTGTTCTATTTTGTTAAGTAATTTCCAGATTGAAGGCAAATCGCTTGCATAGTGAGTCATTAAAAACTTTCCAACATTAATGGGTATTTTAAAACCTAAAATATTGGCTTTATAAATAAGCGCATTGAGTCGTTCTTCATCAGAAAGTGGGTTGAGTTTTAATGTAAGACCCCAGTTCATACGGGTTTTAAGGTCAGGTAGTTGTAGGCCAAAATATTTAGGCGGGCAGAGAGCGGATAATAAGAGGCGGTTGTTATTTTCTCTATGTAGATTAAAAAAATTAAAAAAAGCCAGCTCCCATTCAGAGTTTTCTATTATTTGATCAATATTATCAAAACAAACAAGGTCAATATTTTCTAATCCCTCGAGCATGGAGGGGGAAGGTAGTGATTTTTGGGTAAGTGAAAAATAGAAGGATGTTTTTTTTAACTTATTTGCTTCTTGGCAGCAAGCTTGAAGCAAGTGAGATTTACCTGATCCCGCTTCCCCCCACAAAAAAATTTGTTGTTCATCATTGATGAAAATTTGTTGTAAGTGGGTAATAACTTCTTCATTACTGCTAGGGTAGAAACCACTAAAGCTATGAGTTGATAAAAATTCAAACTGTACTGCGAGTTGTTCTGGCACGACTATTTTGTTTTTTCTGCGCTGTAAACATAAAATGCTGAGCCGGCACAAAGAAGTAAGCTAAAAATGATTTCCAGAAAACCAAAGTAGAATTTTTCTGGGTTTACATAAACTTCTGAAATGCCATGGGTAAAGTAAAATAGGCTGATAAAGCTCATCCAAATACAACTTTTTAAATTGGCATTCAGTAAGCCTTTGAATGGAAGAAGAATAGGCGTAATGACGGCTAACAATACAAGTGCAACAGGAAAATGTGTTGACGGGGCTAAAATAGTGTTCCAAAGCATTAATAGCGTGAATAATCCAAAAAAACCAGTTAAGGCCGTGATGTAATAGTACTTTCTTTTCATGATATTTGTTTTAGAGCTTGTGCCGTTTTAGCAAGACGTTTTCCCAATGAAACACATATCTGTTTTTCTTCTGCACTTAAACTAGATGTAGATGATGAAAAGTGACTGGGTCCATAAGGAGTTCCTCCTGTGCTCGTTTCTTTTAAAGAAATTTCATTGCAGGGAATGCTCATGATTAACATGCCGTGGTGCATTAAAGGTAACATCATTGAAAGCAAGGTGCTTTCATGCCCACTATGCATGCCGCCTGTTGAAGTAAAAACACCTGCTGGTTTACCAGATAACGCACCTGGTAGCCAGATTTCTGTGGTTTTATCTATAAAATGCTTAAGAGCGCCCGCCATATTTCCAAAATGAGTGGGACTTCCTAGTGCTAGACCATCACAAGTTTTTAAGTCTTGAATCGTTGCATAAGGTGCACCTTTATCTGGAATCGTGTTTTCAGTTTGTTCACAAACGGTGGATATTTCAGGTACAGTTCTTAGCGTTGCATCAACACCTTCAATTGATTCTATACCTCTGGCAATTTGGTTTGCCATTTTTTCAGTGTCACCATCACGGCTATAATAAAGAATTAGAATGTTAGTCATTTTTATAAAATTGCCAGCACATCTTCAGGTGGTCGGCCAATTGCCGCTTTATCATTAGCGAGCACAATAGGGCGTTCAATTAGTTTTGGATTTTGAACCATACCTGTAAGGAGTTCATCGGTATCTAAATCTGGATTATCCAGTCCTGCGGTTTTATATTCGGCTTCTTTTTTTCGCATTAAATCGCGAGGCTGCATGTTTAGTTTTTTTAAGATATCTTTTAATTCCGCTTGTGTAGGTGGAGTCTTTAAATATTCAATAATTTCAAGTTCTACTCCTTGTTCTTGTAACAATTGTAAAGTCTGTCTGGACTTGCTGCAACGAGGATTATGAAAAATCTTTACATTCATGATAATGCCCTAATAGTAAAAATAAATTAGAGAGTATAATAACATTTTGTTTAATAAACTGCGTTTAAAGCTATGCAATTACCAAATTATTCTTCGGGTCGTGTGTTAGTCATAGGTGATTTAATGCTTGATAGGTATTGGCACGGTTCAACTTCTAGAATATCACCAGAAGCCCCTGTCCCTGTTGTTCATGTGAGTGATGATGAGCAGAGGGCAGGTGGTGCAGGAAACGTGGCGTTAAATATAGCTGCATTAGGTGGAAAAGTATCTGTACTAGGGTTTGTTGGCGATGATGAGCCGGCCAAAACCCTGCAATCTTTATTACAAGAGGCTGGTGTTTTGTGTTTATTTGAAACATTATCAGACTATCCGACCATAACTAAATTAAGAGTCATAAGCCGACATCAGCAATTGATTCGTTTGGATTTTGAAGATGGTTTTCATTCGGTTAAAAACGAAAAACTATTGCATCAATACCACGCAGAAATGATGCAGGCCAACGTGGTTATTTTATCTGATTATGGGAAAGGAACATTAAATCAGATTGAAAAATATATTGAATTAGCAACTCAACTTAATAAACCCGTGCTGATTGATCCTAAAGGAACAGATTTTAGTATTTACAAACATGCGACGTTAGTAACCCCAAATTTGGCTGAGTTCGAAGGTGTCGTAGGTCGTTGCCAAAGTCAGCAACAATTAGTAGAAAAAGGGATGAACTTACTGGAAGAAATGGATTTTAAAGCTTTATTGGTGACTCAAGGAGAAAATGGAATGACGCTATTAACTAGAGCTGAGGCGCCCTTACATTTACCAACACATGCGCAAGAAGTATTTGATGTGACTGGGGCTGGAGATA
>JAKIVF010000185.1 GCA_021647145.1 Methylococcaceae bacterium
AGTAAGCTAAATAATGCTAAATATGCCTAAAAAGAAGGGTAATTATCCCGATATTTAGAAAAAAAGGGACTGATATAGAAATTTTCAAAAAATTAATTTTTAAAAATTGTAATGAAGCTTTTGGGGGCGTTAATTGATGAATACTTTCACAGTCTCTATCGCACACGTCGGATCAGCAAATTTCCCTGTGGCCTACTGCGGACTAAAAATCATCACTTCGCTGTCGCTCCGTTTCCCTGATTTTCAGCGTAAGAAGGAAAATATACCGCAACAGCTCGATTTGTTTTAAAACTCGGTCCGCTTGCGGCCGAGTTTTTTATCACTTTTGCTAAATCATTAATAAATTAAGGTGGCTAAAGATTTCACATTTTTTATATATCTAAATTACGAAACGTATCGTGTAAAACATCACTACTCAATATTTCTTCCCTTTGAAATAAGCTTTCAAACTGTGGCTCTTTTGGAAGAAAGTTTTGGGATGCAATGTTATGGAAGTTCATCGTCTTCAAAATCAGAATAATTATTTTCTACGGCCTGAAAAATAATTCCCAATCCCATTGACGTGAGTAATGAGAGAAATCTCTTTGATTAACTTGATATTGCTGGTGATTTAAAAATCTGTTAGACAGAGTATGGCATATTTAGCTGCGTTATTGGAGGAGTTATCATCAAAATATTTTGTTTGGATTGAGTCATGTTTTTTCAATGGGGCTAGACTCAGCGTTATATAAGTTAAACCTAAGTACTTGAATATGTTATAATAATGGCACGTTAAATAAGAAGATAAGGTGTGATTTAGCTATTTCGTATTTATATTGAGTTGAGTACTCAACAAATTTTACTAATAATAAAGACGGTCTATATTTCCGAAAGTTATGTTAGATGATCTTGACTTAGCCTAGGGACATGATTTGCTACACTGATAAAGGCAAAACAAAAAACTGCGGTAAGAACGGATATTATTAAACCCTCACTTCTAATTCCTATTACAACAATAAACAATTGCATAAAATTGAAGGCGTATTCTTCACATGAATATTAATTTATAAGCATTATATGGATTTAGCTAGTAAACGACAACAATTCGTTCAACATATTCATAAGCAATTAACTGGCAAAAATAATGAATTGTCAGAAAATAAACTTATTGGAGAAAATCCTCTGGATCGCTTTGTAACGGGTTTTCTTTTTCCTGTATTTGAATCAGAGGAAGGTATTGATGATGACCAAGATGAAATTGAAGAAACTGCTGAAACTGACGAGGTATCTGTTCAAGCAACTACAGTAACAAAACGTAAGCGTTATATCCCTCCTTCCTCGGTTGGTTTTTCTTTCTTTATCTCGGATGACTCTATTCTTCTTCGAGTTTTTTATAATGCTATTTGTTATCACAAAGAAAGGAAAGATGACCGTGGTAAATACCAAAATATTTGGAATAAAACAGAACTAACAGACGATAACGGCGAAGAAGTTGTTTTTACGCCTAATGGTCAAAAGTATTATGAGGTGTTTAAGAAAAAAGCCAGAATTGAAATTTTATGGAGACCCCATAAAACTGGTTATATAGTCACGATAACTTTATTAAACAAACAGCAAATATCACAACAAATGCAGGACAACCCCAAACAATTTGTTGAGGAGCAAAATAATAATTCATTATTTAATGTAGAGCTATCATGCATTGTTGAGTCGGGTGAACTGAATGTCTACCCTTCTAAGGATAAGGCTCTACTTTCTGATGAAGAAAAAGAGATAGAGCTTCGTTATAAGGACCAACATATCTATGCAGTAGGTCATGGAGCAGCGGCTGACTGGAAAATCAATAGCGAAGGGAAAAATGAAATTTTTGCTGACTTTATGCCAATGGTTGAAGTCCCGCAAGTAACTGCCAATACTGCAAAAAAAGATAACGAAGCACTTAACTTTTGCTTTTTAAGTAATAAGCCTAAAGAAACTGTAATCAAGCAACTAAGTGGTTTTATACAGGACTATGAATTCTGGATTACACAACAAGAAAAACAGCTCAGCAGTGAAGAATTAGACGAACACGAAACCGCTGAAAATATTGTTAAAAAGCAAAATTTCGCACTTAAAAGAATGCAACAAGGCATCCAGTTATTAAAGATGGACACTGATGTCTGGCAAGCCTTTGTTACCATGAATAAAGCGATGTTAATGCAGTGGAAAGAAGGTAAGAAAAATACAAAAGATGAGGATTTCGCTTGGAGACCATTTCAGCTTGCTTTCATTTTAATGACATTGGAATCAAGCATTAATGGCGATAGTGAAGAACGCGATATTGTAGATCTGATTTGGTTTCCTACCGGCGGTGGCAAAACTGAAGCTTATCTAGGGTTAATGGCATTTCTTTTTCTTTATAGACGATTGAAATACCCTGCAAGCGCAGGTGGTACAGTAACTTTTATGCGCTATACACTTCGGTTATTAACAACGCAACAGTTCTTGCGTGCCAATAAGGTCATATTTGCATTAGAATTGATTAGACGAAAAAAACCTGAAATATTTGGTGAAGAACCCTTTTCATCCGGCCTTTGGGTGGGTTCTGCAAGCTCACCAAACACTTTTCTTCAAGTTAAAGAAACCCTCGAAAAAGAGCAATACAGTAAACTGGTTGTAACTTATTGCCCTTGGTGTAATAGCAAATTTCATAAAAATAATTACTGCCTTAGTGAAGATTCCTTTCATTTTACCTGCAATAATAAAAGTTGTGACTTTGGGAGAGGGAATAATAATATTTTGCCTTGCAATGTAGTCGATGAATCACTCTATCAATCAGCACCTACCTTATTATTGGCGACAGTTGATAAATTTGCCAGACTGGCATGGGAAGATCGTGCGAGTGTATTTTTTGGTGGAAAAAATAATAGACCGCCTGAGCTGATTATTCAGGATGAGTTACATCTGATTTCTAGTGCGCTGGGATCGATAGTCGGTCTTTATGAAGCAGGAATAGATACAGCGCTAATATCTAGGGGCATGAGGTGTAAGTATGTCGCTTCGACGGCAACAATTAAACATGCAAACGCACAAGTAAAGTCTTTATTTGCAAGAGATATGCAGGTTTTTCCACCAACAGGATTACGCCATGAAGACGCTTATTTTGCAAAATCTGTACCGCTAGATCAAAAACCAGGGAGGTTATATGTTGGTTATCTTGCACCTTTACTTTCTAGGCAAAATTGTATGGCTCCGCTTGCTGCTGCATTATTGGCTACCCCCATTGGCTTATTTACTGATGACGAAGAATTTATTGATAAGTGGTGGACGCAGATTGTTTATCACGGCAGTTTAAAGGGGGTCAATAATAGTCGGACACTTTATCAAAATCAGATTGAAACACGCTTAAACAAATTTGTTTTACATTATTTAAAACAGAAAATTGAAGCATTTAGCCCAAATTTCACTAAAGATAGAAAATTAGAAAATACAGATGATTTTAAGAAAATAACTGATCCAGAAATTAAGGGCATAGTGGATCAATATATTCCTATCAGAAATATAGAGAGTATAAAAGCATTAAACAGTAACCAATCGGCTGAAGAAAATGCTGAAATATTTGCCCATCTAGCTAAAGAAAAAGATGAGGCTAATACGATTGATGTTGCTTTAGCTACCAATATGATTTCTGTAGGCTTGGATGTTTCACGACTTGCTTTAATGATTATTAATGGGCAACCATTAACTACAGCAGAATATATTCAAGCAAGTAGCCGAGTTGGGCGTGGGGATACACCGGGTATTGTTTATGTTAATTTCTATAAAACTCAGGCTAGAAGTTTGTCCCATTATGAAAATTTTCGCTCTTATCATGATGCTTTTTACCGTTATGTAGAACCTTCAAGCCTAACGCCATTTACCTATCAAGCACGCCAACGTGCCTTACATGCTGCGCTAGTGATTGCAATACGACACTCAGGAATTGGCTTATTAAAAAATGAGTTTGCAGAAGAATTTGATAAAAATGAAGGTGTAATTAAAAAAGTTATCCACGAGTTAAAAATACGTTGTAAAAAGGCAATTAACAACAGCCAAGAAGAGCAATCAACCCATAAGAATATCGATACGCTGATAGATGAATGGCAGCAGCATATTGATTATTGTAGTGAACAGCGCATGAATCTTGTTTATTATTCAAAAGATAGGGCGCAAGCCAATTTATTAAGTGATTTTGATGAAAATAATGGGCTATGGAAAACATTAAACTCTATGAGAAATGTAGAAAATACAGCCTTAATGAAATTGCTGCCGGGGGTGAAGAAACGTGAAACAAAAGAAGCCTAAGTTTACTTCCGTTCGTTTTTCACATCTGACTTCGTATCATGGGATAGGGGCAATTGTCCGTGGTACTGAAGATCGCTTAATGATATTAGTTGATACCCGGCATTGGCACGACAAATCGGGCAAACTTTCTACAAAGATGATTCCTTATGTTAAACGCATTACTACCGCTCTAAATATTGAAAGAGAACTACATATACCTCCCGAAGCAAAAGAAACACAGCAGGGCTTGGTGGGTTCTTATCTTCCTGCCGTTCTGTTTCCCCGTTATGCTAGCTGTAAAAAATGTGGATTATTACAAACTTTCAACGAAATGAGGGTTGAGCCTCAATCAAAAGAGGAAAGCTGGGTATGGTTTACTGTAAAAACATATTTAGCAGATAGTGCAGTTAAGAAGGCCTCTTGT
>JAKIVF010000032.1 GCA_021647145.1 Methylococcaceae bacterium
TATCGGGATAAAATTTTAGCTTCCCTCGCGTGCTATCGCACACGTCGGATCAGCAAATTTCCCTGTGGCCTACTGCGGACTAAAAATCATCACTTCGCTGTCGCTCCGTTTCCCTGATTTTCAGCGGATGACGAAATAACCCACAAACTTACGTAGATTATGATTTGTGCCGCGTTCAGGTAGCAAGTGCACCACCTACTAAATTTATTCCAGATTTTCGAGCAAACAACTCGGTGGGTGTTACCCATTTTAACAACTTTCTAGGGCATGAGTTTTAAAAAAAATATATCCTGTCTATTTTCTTTTTAATGATTTTTGAAAGATCTTTTTTTAGGTAAAAAGCGTCTATTTAATCCGTTGATTTTATTGATTAACCCTTTCTCCCAACTTGTGGTATGGCTAACAAAAATAGGTCTATATTCTAGGCTTTTTTAAGCTTTTCATGATATGTAAATTCGATCCCATAGTTATACTAATACTTTGCCTATATACAGTTTTAAAGTGTTTTAAGGAGTCATCCATTGCTTGATTTGTGATCTCGAACTCCTCGATTCTCTAACTATCTATACTGACATATTGTGTCTGACGTTCAACCATGACATTAAACTAACTGTGGTGATACTGTCATAACAAGTACATATTATTGAGAAATATTGCTTTTTTCTACACATATCATCGTTTGCATAGCAATTTCCAATTCTTCGTCAGTTGGAATCACTAATATGCTAAGTGTGGAGTTTTTATCTTTGATATCAATCGTCTTCGTACTGGCCATGGCATTTTTGTGCAGATCAATAGACAAGCCAAATAAACTCAAGTCATCACAGATTGTTTTTCTCATCTGACCATCATTCTCGCCAATGCCCCCCGTAAATACCAAAGCGTCTACTTTGCCTAAAACGGCACAATATGCTCCAATGTATTTTTTGATTCGGTAGCAATACATGTCAATTGCTAACAGTGCATCTTTATCACCCGCATCAGCCATTGCATGAATGGTACGCATATCATTTTCACCGCAAATGCCTTTTAAACCGCTTTTCTTATTGAGCATTGCATTTATCTCTTCACTGGACATACCGTAATTTTGATTTAAGTAAAAAGGGATAGCAGGGTCAATATCACCACTGCGGGTTCCCATAATCAAACCTTCCAGGGGTGTCATTCCCATTGAAGTATCCACACTTTTGCCTTGCTTAATCGCTGTCACACTCCCCCCATTGCCTAGGTGTAAAGTGATTAGGTTAAGAGAATGCAGTGGTTGATTTAAAAACTTGGCGGCCTGTTTGGCAACATAATGATGTGATGTGCCGTGAAAGCCATATCGACGGATATGTTTCTGCTCATAAAACTGTTTTGGAATTGCATAAAGAAATGCATAGGCAGGCATGGATTGATGGAAAGCCGTATCAAACACTGCAATTTGGGGTATGCCTCCAGAAAATTTTAAGGTTTCTTGTATGCCCATTAAATTTGCTGGATTATGTAGGGGGGCTAGCGGAATCATTTTTTTAATCTCCATCAGTACCGCTTGATCAATCATGACCGGCTGATGAAACTTTTCCCCTCCATGAACGACTCTATGACCAATAGCCGAAAGCTCTGATGCATGATTAATCATACCTGATTTCTGCATCAGTTGAATGATGGAAGCTAAACCTTGCCGATGATCAGAAACTGGCTGTGTATCAGCCATTTTTTTTATTTCACCATAAGAATCCGTTAGGCAATATTTGTGTATGCTCCGTGCTTCACCAATTTTTTCGATAAAGCCTGAGGCAAGCACAAGCAGATCATCCATTTCAAAGAGTGAATATTTTATTGAAGAGCTGCCTGAATTAAGCACTAGAATTTTCATTCGTCAACGCCATTAATTTGAGCCTGTACCGCGGTAATGGCTACCGTATTGACAATATCCGTTACTGTACAGCCTCTACTGAGATCATTTACCGGTTTATTCAAACCCTGTAATACGGGGCCAATCGCAACGGCTCCTGATGTTCGCTGAACAGCCTTATAAGTATTATTGCCTGTATTTAAATCAGGAAAAATGAATACATTAGCTTGCCCAGCTACATCGCTATCGGGCAATTTTGTTTTAGCAACTCCCACATCAATTGCGGCATCGTATTGTATTGGGCCTTCCAGCTTTAGATCAGGCCGCTGTTCCCTAGATAGTCGCACTGCTTCGCGCACTTTATTGACGGCCTGTCCCTGACCTGACTCACCTGTAGAATAGGACAGCATAGCGATGCGCGGCGCAATATGAAACAGCAAGGCCGTTTCAGCAGAGCTGACCGCAATATCGGCTAACTGCTGTGCATTCGGCTCCGGGTTTATTGCACAGTCACCATAAATTAATACTCGATCTTCTAAGCACATAAAAAAAACACTGGAAACAATGGATGTTCCTGGCTTGGTTTTTATAATCTGAAATGCGGGGCGGATAGTATGCTGAGTCGTATGAATAGCACCAGATACCATACCATCAGCATCATTTAAGTGAACCATCATGGTGCCGAAATAACTGCTATCAGACAGGGTATCAAAAGCCATTTCATAATTGATGCCTTTGTGCTGACGCAACTTAAAATAGCATTCAGCGTATTGTTTTCTCAGTGGAGATTTTAGAGGGCTAATGATATTGATTTCATTGAGGTGCAGTCCTAGTAGCTGTATTTTTTGCCGTATAGCCTCTTCATCACCCAGTAAAGTTAATTTTGCTACGCCCCGCAAAATCAAAATCTCTGCCGCCCGCAGTATTCGTTCGTCTTGACCTTCGGGTAGGACAATATGTTGTAGCTCTGCTTTAGCTCTTTGAATCAATTCATATTCAAACATGATGGGTGTAACGCGCGTGCTATATGTAGATGCCATTTTGACTTTAAGAGCGGGGATATCAATACTCTTTTCCACCGCACCTAATGCGGCGGCAATTTTTCGTTCATTAGCTGGATCTAATGTTGCTTGTACACCAGTCACATTTATTGCTGTGGTAAAGGTATCGCTGGCAACACCCAGCACTGTGAAAGGTAATTTGCTGATACCTGAAATCAATTGAGTAATTTGTGGATCAGGTTCCTGTTTGCCACTCAGCAATAGACCAGATATTTGTGGATAATTAGTTGATTTATGCGCCATTAAACTAGCAAGAATAATATCCGAACGATCACCGGGAGTAATGACTAAATCGCCTTCTTCAAGGTGATCTAGAAAATGAGGCACTTGCATTGCTGCTACCTTATAATTCAATACATCACGCTTTAGACATTCATTGTCTCCTCTGAGTACTTTAGCATTCAGTTCGTTTACAATATCACTGATCGTTGGTTTTTCCAGAGCGGCAACAGTGGGGACTAAATAGACTGGGTACTCAATATCCTGTTGCTTAAAATAATCGGTCAACTCCTTAATAATTCGCTCGTCCACCCCATTAATAAAAACAGCTAGAATGTCACAGTCATGGTCCTTTAATGACTGCCTATAACTGACTGTCGCATCAATAATGGCATTTACATTTCGACTATCTCCACGTAATATAGGTATTAATAGACATCCTAAGTTATTGGCAACATCGGCATTAAAATCTGTCTCCATTGATAATTGTTCTTTATTAAAATTGGGTCCTGCGCACAAAATTCGGTCACACTGACTCTCCAGACTTTTATATTTTCTTAGAATTATTTTTAATAATTCATCATAGCGATTTGAAGCTAAAAGTTCCCTAGCTACGTCAGCTGAACAGCCATACATAGATTCAGGGGAGAGTTTCAGATGATACCGATCAATAACAAGCCTAATCAGCTTATCTTGCTTCACGTTTTGATGGATTAGAGGTCGAAAAAATCCTAATTTAGATGTTTCTCCTGATAACAGCTCCATGAGTGTAAGTACAATGGCTGATTTACCACTTCCTTGCTCCACTCCAGCAATATAAATATTTTGAGCCATTTTTATTCCCTTTGGGTTTCAATTAGAAAGTTCGTAGTAGAGGCATGTTTTTGAATGCACGAACTTACGTGCAACTGTAATGGGGTTATCATAAAATTTGTTCTGTGATAGTATTTAATCGCTATTTCGCTGTTATCATAACGGATGTTTTACAGTCAGGTAGACTATATTTTTATGTTGGAATACACAAGTTATTCAATTCCCATTTTAAGCATTTTCAATTTAAAGTGAATCCTGATAAATGGAAAAAAGACCATAGATAATAATTTTCTGTAGCTTACAACAGCTGAAAAGCATAAAAAATATTTGAAATGGGTCGAAAATTATCTCTTTCCAAACGACAAGTATTGTTTTGTTTTGTTATGGTGATTCCCTATCTGTTTTTAATTTAACAACATCCTGAAAATTAACGCTATACCGCTCATCTGTCGCAGGAAAAGGAATTTTTTTTAAGACCTATTGTAAGGGCGACTCATTGGGTGTCATGTTGATGTTTATTCCAAACAGCAACTATCCTATGACAGCTCAGGCAGAACAAAGTAGTGAATTACTAGTAGTCAACAAAAAGGTAGTGATTGATTTGATTACTCAGTTACCTCGATTAACAGAACTTTTGCTTGGTTGTTTGGAGAATCATATGCTGCATCTAAATAAATACTAATGATAAGTTCTCCCATTCAGATGCAGAAAAATTGTTAATTATGAACCTGGCAGAGCTTTAGCAAGCTCATAAAAATTCCGAATTATTTATACATTAACAGATACTAAACTAGTATTGTCCTCACTATTAGGTATGCAACCAGAAACCCCCTCCCGTTTGTTACGAAAATTTAAACAAGAAAACTTTTGGTAGAGAAAAAATAAAGTATATTTTCATATAATTGATAAACTCTATCATGCCGTTTCTGCTGCTTTTGCTCTGGCACCTGTTATTTTTAAATAATAATTAGTAACCCTATACGTCCTTTCAGTGAAAAAGACTGAATGGTTTTATCAAGATAATTAGCTGCGACCATATGACGCTTTTTACTAAATATTATTATTGATATATGTCAATTGAATACTATTAGAATTGCTATAGGCTATATTCATTCAGTCATTTTTAAAAATTGACAAATTAATCAGTATTGAAAATGTAAGACGATGGGGGTTTGTGTGAGAATTAGTTTAAAAGAGATGAGTGTTGGCGATACAGGTCGTGTCGTAGGGTTCGACAAAAGTTTCCTGCCTTATCGTCAAAAGATGTTAGCGATGGGACTGACACCAGGAACTGAATTCACCATTATCCGTATTGCTCCTCTAGGTGACCCGATTGAGATTAGGGTGCGAGGAACTGATCTTAGCCTACGCCAAAAAGAAGTTTCTGCGATACGGATAGAACGATTGGAACCCCAATCTGAAACTCAGAAAACGGATTCATTCAAAGAGGAGGTGACGATTGCTGTGATCGGTAATCCCAATTGCGGCAAAACTACATTGTTTAATGGTCTAACAGGCTCCAGACAACATGTTGGCAACTGGGTTGGCGTCACTGTAGAGCAGAAAACTGGGCAGTATCACTACGATAATAGAATTATCAAGGTCGTTGATTTACCTGGCATATACAGTCTTGATGTCAATGAGCATTCAACTTCTCTAGATGAAAAAGTAGCCAGAGATTTTATTCTGTCACAAAAAGCCGATTTGATTATCAATATTATTGATACCACCCATCTTGAGCATAACCTTTACCTCACCATGCAATTGTTGGAAATGCGTATTCCTATGACTGTTGTACTAAATAACATGGATGATGTAACAGGTCGGGATATTAAAATTGACAGTGATGAAATAGCTCATCGACTTATGTGTCCACTGGTTTCTCTAGTAGCAACACAAACAAAAGATCTGAATGCTCTAAAATCGACAATTAACCAGCTGCTAGAAACAAAGAAATTATCATATACTCCCGTAAAATATCCAGAAGAAATTGAAGTTGCCATCAACCAATTAACGCCATTAATTGAACAGCAATTAGAAGATAAACCTTTCAACCTACAATGGATAGCAGTTAAATTGTTGGAAAAAGATGGCTTTGCCATGAACCTGGTAGATGAAACTCTGCAAAATACTGCTCATGACTATTATAAGGATATCGAAGTCAAAACGGGTGAAGAGGCTGATATATTAATTGTTGATAGTCGTTATAGTTTTATCAATACATTGACTCAGGATACGTTGATACAACAGTCTGAGATAGGGAAAAAATTATCAGATAACATAGACAAGGTTATCTTAAACCGCTTTTTAAGTATTCCTATCTTTTTCGGTGTGATGTATTTGATGTTCACTTTTACCATCAAATTAGGTAGGGCTTTTAAACCCTTCTTTAAAGACTTTGCGCAAGCCATTTTTGTTGATGGTACAGACTATCTATTAAGCCTGATGAATAGTCCGCAGTGGCTGATTACCCTTATTTCCGGCGGAGTTGGCAACGGCATCCGTGAAGTACTGGCCTTTGTTCCTATTTTGGGATTTTTATACCTGTTTATTTCAATATTAGAAGAATCAGGCTACATGGCACGTGCAACCTTTGCTATGGATCGCTTTATGCGTGTTTTGGGATTGCCTGGTAAAGCTTTTGTTCCTTTAATATTGGGCTTTGGCTGTAATGTACCTGCGATGATGGCAACACGTACATTGGAAAGGCCTCGTGACCGTTTATTAAATATTCTGTTAAACCCATTTATGGCTTGTGGCGCACGCTTGGCAGTTTTCACCTTATTTGCTGCTGCTTTTTTTCCAGAAAATGGCGGGCTCATTGTTTTTAGCCTTTATATGATTGGTGTAGGCGCAGCATTTTTTACCGCCCTGCTGTTAAAACATACCTTTCTTAAAGAGGAGTTCTCTCTAGTGATTATGGAAATCCCCAGCTACCATGTTCCAAAACTAAAAAATGTATGGATTAATACATGGACACGAGTTAAGTCTTTTATTGTCAGAGTTGGGAAAATTATTATCACAATGGTTTTGATTTTGCATATACTCAGCAGTTTAGGAACAGATGGCTCGTTTAAAAAACATAATATTGAAAATTCTGTCTTAAGCGCGGCCGGACGTACTGTTACACCATTATTAAAACCGATGGGTATAGATCAAAAAAACTGGCCAGCAACAGTTGCTGTTTTTACCGGTGTTCTACACAAAGTCGTGGTTATCAGTACCTTAAAGACTATCTATGCTGCATCAAATCACACGGGTCAAAAAACAGAAAAAAACTTTGAATTCTGGAAGGCAATCAAACAGTCTTTTTTGACCATTCCAATGGGGATTAAAAAGATGTTAGGTATCAATTCGGGCATAAAAAATGACTTATCAAAAAGCCTATTTTTTACTGCTCTACATAAAAATTTCCATGGGCAAATAGGTGCTTATGCCTATTTGTTATTTGTGCTGCTTTATTTTCCTTGTATTGCAACCACCTCAACAGCGTACAAAGAATCTAGTTCAGGCTGGGCTTCATTTATGGTTGTCTGGGCAACAGGGGTAGCTTATCTTACCGCAACGCTGTTCTACCAACTGGCTAACTTTAGCCAGCATCCAGGCCAATCAATAACATGGGTAGTCGCTATTACCGTTGTCATGCTACTGGTTATAATAGGCTTTCGTTATTGGGGTAATCAAGAACAGAGAAAACTAACAAACTGATCACCAAATTATAGCCCTATATTTCGTGTAGTCACGAATATATATCAAGTTGATTTTTGTTAATATCCTTAATTAAGAAATGATAATTCTCATTGGTAAGTTATTTTTTTTGGTAGACTAAATGGGTTTTACCATAAATAACTTAGGAGAATTAATAGTGGCATCTCATCGCGTCAGTTTTACCTACCTTTCCCAAGAAGATTTATTAGAGGCAGGCTGTTTTGATTTACGAATGGCTATGGAAGTAGCTGAAAAAACCATGCTGGCTTATGAAGACCACCGTATTTTGTTTCCTGAGAAAATTGTGCAAATTTTTGATCCTGTAGCTCAAGATCGTATTAACTGTCTTCCTGCTACCTTATTAGATGAAAAAATATGTGGTGCTAAATGGGTGTCTGTTTTTCCTCGGAATCCCAAATTACATGACGTGCAAAATTTATCTGCTATTTTTGTTTTATCAGAAATTGAAAAAGGTTTCCCCATTGCAGTGATGGAGGGTACTTTGGCATCTAATATGCGAGTTGCTGCGATGGGCGGCATTGCAGCCAAACACTTATCTCGAAAGGATAGTGAAACTATTGGTTTTATAGGTGCTGGTGAGCAGGCTAAAATGCACTTACTAGCAATGAAAATTGTTCGACCCAGCTTGAAAGAATGTCGTATTTCTGCAAAAACGGTTGAAGAGGAAGAACAGTTTATTAAGGAACTATCACCATTATTGACTGATATGACTTTTGTGGGCGCAAAAACAGTTGCCCGTGATGCAATGAGTGGTGCTGATATTTTAGTAACTGCGACTAGCGCTCAAGCCCCTTTGCTTAAAGCAGAGTGGATGAAGCCAGGTGCTTTTTATAGTCATATCGGGGGATGGGAAGATGAATATAAGGTGGCCTTACAATGTGACAAAATTGTCTGTGATGATTGGGAAACAGTGACTCATCGCACTCAGACTTTAAGTAAAATGTATGCCGAAGGTCTCCTTTCACATAATGATATTTATGCCGACCTCCACGAACTTGTTTCGGGAAATAAGCCTGGGAGAGAATCAGATGATGAGCGTACTTATTTTAATGCCGTTGGGTTGGCTTATGTTGATGTTGCCATCGCATTGGCAATGTTCAAGCGAGCAGAATCTTCACATATTGGTCAACAACTTGATTTACAAGAAACCATGGTTTTTGAGCATAAGGATATTATCAGTAGAATAAGGATGTAAGAGAATGTTTAAACAACTTTCTAACAGCACAGTTGAAACGGTTGAAGTCACATTAAATGGTCAGAAAATTCATGTTTCTCAAGGTATGACTGTGGCCGCCGCCGCATTAACTCAAGGTTTACATTTTACCCGAACTACGCCTATATCAAACAGTAAACGCCTGCCTTTCTGCATGATGGGCGTTTGCTATGATTGTCTAATGGTTATTGATGGCAAGGCTAATCAACGTGCATGCGTGACTTACATTAAAAAAGGAATGCAGATCGAAACTCAACAGGGTGTGGGCCCCTCATTAGGAGAAACTGAGTGAAAGATCACTATCAATTACTTATTATAGGCGGTGGACCAGCAGGCCTTGCCGCTGCAACTATAGCTTCAAGTAAGGGAGTTACTTGTGCCTTACTTGATGAGCAACCTGCACCAGGTGGACAGATATACCGTTCTATCGAGTCTGTTCCAGAAAAACGAGCAGAAAAACTAGGGACAGAATATTTACGTGGAAAAGAATTAGCTAGTGCGTTTCGAGCATGCGAGGCAGAGTACTTTCCTGAAACACGGGTCTGGTCATTAAGTAGTCAGCGTGAAGTGGGTGTTTTACACAAAGGTAAAAGTAAAATTATCAGTGCTGATCAAATTCTGGTTGCCAGTGGTGCAATGGAGCGCCCTGTTCCTTTTCCTGGCTGGACATTACCTGGTGTTATGCAAGCAGGAGCGGGACAAATTTTATTTAAGTCATCAGGCATTGTCCCTAGTGATGGTGTTGTATTGGCTGGATCTGGCCCATTATTATTGTTACTAGCTTGGCAATATATGAATGTTGGTGTTGAAATTAAAGCTATATTAGATGTTACTCCGCTAAGTAATCATTTATTGGCATTACCTAAATTACCCAGAGCCTTACTGGCACATCATTATCTAACGAAAGGACTCATTTACCAAAGGGATTTGAAACGTGCAGGGGTCAACACAAAAATAGGCGCAAGTTTATTGCAAGCGGAAGGAGATGACTGTTTAGACACTATTCGCTATCGTCATTTTGGACGAGAACACACAATTAAAACAGACTTATTATTAACTCACTTTGGGGTCATTCCACAAATAGCATTAACACAAGCTGTTGGCTGTAAACATCAATGGGATGATAGCCAACAATGCTGGCGACCTGAACATGATGAATGGGGGAGTACCAGTATAGACGGAATTATAGTGGCAGGAGATGGCGCAGGGATAAACGGTGCTCGTTCAGCTGAACATGCAGGGCGTTTAGCTGGTTTGCAAGCTCTTTTTGCACTGGGAGTTATCTCACAGATAGAGCGGGACCAACAGTCTATTGAGGATCGACAGTGGATGAAGGATGAGCGCCATATTCGCCCCTTTCTTGAAGCCTATTTTGCGGTTCCACAAACGATGTTGGCAACGACAAATAATGAAACAATTATTTGTCGTTGTGAAGAAATTACTGCGGGTCAAATTAGAAAAGCAGTTGAAAGTGGGCATCAAGATAGTAATCACGTTAAATTTCTAACACGCTGTGGTATGGGCGCTTGCCAAGGTCGGCAATGCTCCAATGCAGTTGCCCATATTGTTGCAGATTCCGGTGGGCAAGCAATATCTGAGCAAAGCCATTTTAGAGGTCGCCCCCCTGTTACTCCATTAACATTAATGCAATTGGCTGATTTGAATGAGGAGGAATCCTTATGAAACCAAATGTATTAATTATTGGCGGTGGGCTTATGGGGTCATCAATCGCGTTACAACTAGCAATGCGAGGTTGCAATTGTAGTGTTATAGACAAAGCAAGCCCTGGGCGACATGCATCTGGCTCCAATGCAGGAGGTTTACGTCAATTAAACCGTGACCCCGCTGAAATTCCATTGACAGTAGAAGCTGCAAAAATGTGGCATTCAATTAAAGATTTAGTTGATTCTGACTGTGATGCACGTTTTTCCGGACAGTTACGTGTGGCAGAAAATCGCTCAGATATGAAAAAACTGGAGCAACGTGCCAACATGGTTAAAGCGATGGGCTACCAGCATGAGGAAATCATTGGTAAAAAAGAACTTTATAAAATAGTCCCGGCATTGTCACCTCATTGTATAGGGGGATTAATTTGCCGGGGAGATGGCTATGGCCGGCCTTATCATGCATTAACTGCATTTCGACATAAAGCAGAATCGTTAGGCGTAACTTATCACTCATCAACTGAGGCTCTGAACATTGAACAAGAAGGTGAGGGCTGGCATGTGCGTACATCACAAAAAGTATTTAACAGTGACATATTAGTCAATTGTGCGGGCGCATGGTCAGGTCAGATTGCGGCATTGATGAACGAATCTGTTCCATTAACACCCAAAGCATTAATGTTGATGGTGACAGAGCGGCTTCCTCATTTTGTTGATCCTGTCATGGGTGCAGCCAGTCGTAAGCTGTCTTTTAAACAAATGCAGAATGGTACCTTAATCATTGGTGGTGCTCTAGTCGCGAAACTGGATTTTGAGCAGCAAAAAACGGAACTGGATTGGCAACAACTTGCTAAAAGTGCCAGTACAGTGGTTGATTTTTTCCCCCAACTTAGTGATGTAAGAATAGTCAGAGTCTGGGCGGGAATTGAGGCTTATATGCCGGATAATATCCCTGTTATTAGTGCTTCACAGACTGTGAAAAATGCTTACCATGCCTTTGGTTTTTCAGCACATGGCTTTCAGTTATCCCCCATTATTGGACGTATTATGTCTCAGTTGATTTTGGAGGGTAAATCGGAGCTTCCGATTGCCTCCTTTTCTATTAATCGATTTTCTCAGGAGAAAAAATGAGTATCACTCGTATAGGTACCGAAAGACGACGCATGAGTAAATGTGTTATTCATAATAATACGATCTATCTCTGCGGACAGGTTGCTAAAGATTCTAACGCTGATATAAAAGATCAAACACAGACTATGCTCGATAAAGTAGATGATTTGCTAGAGCAGGCTGGTAGTGATAAAAAACATATCCTTTCAGCGACTATTTATATTAAAGAGATGAAACACTTTTCAGAAATGAATGCAGTGTGGGATGCCTGGGTGATAGAAGGCTATTCTCCAGCACGCGCATGCGTAGAAGCAAGCCTTGCACGCGCTGAGTTATTGGTTGAAATATCAGTAATTGCAGCTATCAAAAATTAGGCTTTTTGGATCATTTTTAACAGCTCATCTTTAAGATGTAATCGTTGTTTCTTTTTACTATCCAGATAATCATCAGAAGTTGTTTTTATACCTGTTTCAATATGATGTATTTCATCATCAGTTTTATGATATTCATCAAATAAACGAGCAAAATGGCGGCTGGATATTTTTAGATCATGTATTGCATCGCGGTGTTCTGGTAATTCATGCACCAAATCATGTTTTTCGTTTAACAATTATATATCTCCTATTAAAATTATGGTCTTGTTTCTTCCATATTGTATCTGAATCTGCAAAAAAAATGGAGAAAAACAAAAGAAATTAAGAGTCGAAGATAACTTTCATTCCAAATCAATTCCACTTCAAAAAAGGTAATTAAAATGACCACTCAATACAGTTATTCATTTTACAAAGGTGACGGTAAAAACAAAGCACTACTAGGCGGAAAAGGCGCTAATTTATGTGAAATGACACAAATTGGCCTGAATGTACCTTCAGGCTTTGTTATAACCACAGAGACCTGCTTAAAATATCTTGACCAAGGAGAGCTACCTGATGGTTTACTGGATGAAGTTCGTTTTCAAATCAAGGAAATTGAAAAACAAAACGGCAAACAATTTGGTGGAATCAGTTCTCCGCTATTAGTTTCTGTTCGTTCTGGAGCGGCTATGTCCATGCCAGGTATGATGGATACGATTCTTAACCTGGGTCTTAACAAACAAACTCTAAATGGCTTGATAGAACAAACAGGTGATCCACGTTTTGCTTATGATGCTTATCGTCGTTTTATTCAGCTATTTGGTAAAGTTGCATTGAATATAGATGATGAAAAATTTGATGTTCATTTTAACCACATAAAACAACAGGCGGGTATCAAGGCTGACGTTGCTTTGACTTGTGATCAGCTAAAGGAAATCAGTGAGCTTTTCTTGCAAGTAGTCTATGAAGAAACAGGGCAACCCTTTCCTGAAGATGTTTATGAGCAATTAGAATTGTCAATCAAAGCCGTGTTTAATTCATGGATGGGAAAACGTGCGGTAGATTATCGTCGTGAATTTAATATTACTGCTGATATGGCAAGTGGCACTGCAATCAACGTTGTCACGATGGTTTTTGGCAATATGGGTGATGATTGTGCAACGGGGGTCGGTTTTACTCGTAACCCAGGCACTGGTGAAAATGAAATGTATGGTGAATATCTGGTTAATGCACAAGGTGAAGATGTAGTCGCTGGTATTAGAACACCTAAACCAGTCAATGAACTAGCTAATGAAATGCCAGATCTTTATCAGCAATTGGTCGTTTTGCGTAATAATCTGGAAATACATTATAAAGAAGTACAAGATTATGAATACACCATAGAACACGGAATTCTGTATTGCTTACAAACTCGCAATGGTAAAATGAATGCTACCGCCATGGTCAGGACTTCTGTAGAAATGGTTAATGAAAGGCTGATTAGTAAAGAACAAGCATTATTACGTATCGATCCAGAGTTGTTAGAACAATTACTACATCCACAACTGGCACCAGGCCATAATACTCCATCACTGGCAAGAGGGTTGCCCGCTTCGCCGGGGGCGGCCTGCGGTAAATGTGTTTTTGATGCAGACACTGCTGAACGATTAGGTCATGCTGGTGAAGATATTATTCTACTTAGGGAAGAAACCAAACCAGAAGATATTCATGGGTTTTTTGCGGCTCAAGGTATTTTGACCAGCCGTGGTGGTAAAACCTCACATGCTGCTGTAGTTGCTCGAGGTATGGGTAAAGCCTGTGTTGCCGGTGCAGAAGACATTGCTGTTGATGTGAAGTCACGTATGGCTTTAGTGGGTGATGTGCATATCAGAGAAGGTGATTTAATCACTATTGATGGCAGCACAGGTAATATTTATTTAGGTCGCATACCCACTATTGAACCTAGCTTTTCTGAGGAATTACAAACTTTGCTAGCTTGGGCAGATGAAGTTGCAGAAATAAAGGTTCACGCCAACGCAGATACACCTGATGGTGCAAAACAGGCTGCCAGTTACGGAGCAGCAGGGATAGGTTTATGTCGAACAGAACGGATGTTCAACGCTTCTGACCGATTGCCATTAGTGATTGATATGATTCTTGCCAATAATATTGAAGATAGAGAAACTGCTTTGGAAAAATTATTTCCAATTCAACGTGATGATTTTCAACAGTTGTTTGAAGCAATGTCACCGAATCCGGTTACAGTTCGATTATTAGATCCGCCCATGCATGAATTTTTACCTAGTGAGCATCAGTTACTAGAAGAAATTGATGCATTACGTGAATATGAAAAAATTATTTTGGGTCAAAAAGTAACACTGGAGACACTGGGTACTCATCAATCATTACCTTCACCTTTTGATCAAGTGAATAATGAGGTAGTTAATGAAGCAATTAATAAAAAACAATTAATGCTTAAAAAAGTCCGTGATCTTTATGAAGTAAACCCTATGTTAGGTCATCGAGGTGTGCGCTTGGGGATGAGTTATCCAGAAATATACCGGATGCAAATTCGTTCCATTCTGGAAGCCACCGCAATATGCGTTAAAAATAAAAAAAGAGTACAACCTGAAATTATGGTGCCGCAAGTAATTACTTTGCAGGAACTTGAAAAAGTCAAAGAAATAGTTAGCCAAGTTAAAAAAGAAGTTGAAGAATCTTATGGAATTGAACTTGATTTTAAATTTGGCTCTATGATTGAGACTGTCCGGGCATGTACACGAGCGGGTGACCTTGCACAAGTTGCTGAGTTTTTCTCTTTTGGGACTAATGATTTAACACAAGCTACTTTCTCTTTTTCCAGAGAAGATGCTGAAAACAAGTTTTTACCTTTATACAATGAGTCGGGATTATTACAGGATAATCCGTTTGAAATATTGGATGTTAAAGGTGTTGGAGAGCTGATGAAAATGACAACCTATCTGGCTCATAAAACTCGACCTGATATTCGTATCGGAATCTGTGGCGAACAAGGAGGGCATCCAAAATCAATACGTTTCTGCCATCATATAAAATTGAATTATGTCTCCTGCTCAGCGCCACGCATACCTATAGCCAGACTAGCTGCAGCACATGCAAAATTACTAGAAAATGAATATTCCTGAATAATTTTGAACAAACAGTTGGGCGCAGGTAGGTTCACTTTCGTTCTATTTTATAATTCTGCTATTTCTAGCAGTTTTGGTGTTCTTAAATTAGCTTTCTCAGCATGTTTTAAGGCGCGTTTTAAACGTGATAATGCGCTTCGGCCGAGACAAAAACGATTAGGGCAATCTTTAATTCCTTCTACCATACCATCAATCAATTTTTCATAAGGAAGCTGTTTGCCTATCAGTGATTCCTGAATAAGAATCACTTCCTTTGCTATTTCTCTGGCTAAAGGCTGATGCTGTAACCATAGCTCTTCCACGGTACAGTTATTTACTAAGCCAGAAATATTAACAGTTAAAATATAAACAGTCTTTCGCACTAACTCATACAACAAATCCTGTTCATTCTCTAAAATAGGGGATGGCACTCCGATTGATAGTAATGCTTTAGATATGATTGGCGCATTGGGACCAAAACTTGGTGATTGAAGAACATTAGTGACGTCCATCCCTTTTTTCTTTTCAAACCAGACCACTGTGACCGTTGGTTTTTCTATAGAATGGATTTGCCAATCTCGTGGTAATAACTCATTTTGTACTAATCCTATTTTATTACACCAAGCCTTAGGCATGTTGTCCAAAACCAAGTAAAGCTCATTTTCTGGTACAGTTACTAAAACTAGTTTGGGCGAAGTAATTTTTTGATATTCTTGAGAGATATTCATATCTCGCGTAATGGGATAGACAGGGTGGCCGCAGCGCAGAAACCCACGGGAGAACACACTTGCCAACTCTCCAATACCAATAATAACAATCGGTTCTTTCATGATCTTTATCTATTAATTTTAACAATATGGGAACATGTAATAAATTAGTTTGTCTCACTCAAGCAATCTATTAAAATGAGGGGAGAACCTAACTTTATGCCATGAATGGGTTAAAGTCAAAGCACATAAAATTCATTTATGGAATGATTACTTTTTTCATAGGAGTATTAATATAAATAACTTTTCAAAAAATAGTTAGATTATTGGTAAGGGTTTACCTTCATCATCGACTAATCACAGTAAGTTTCAAATAGACGACTTACTAATTACAAATATAATATTTTTTTACTTATAAATTTGGAGTTTAACATCATGACAAAAACTAAACTAATTGCATCATTAGGCAGTACAGTAGCAATTTCATTATTATCCGCACCCTTGGTACAAGCTTCTGAAAACCCGTTTGCCATGCAGAAAATAACGAATAGCATTCAGTTAGCTGAAGGGATGGAAAAAGGTCTTGACGGTAAATGTGGCGATAAAATGAAAGATGCAGCGATGGATAAAATGGACAAAACTAAAGAGGGCAAGTGTGGCGAAGGGAAGTGTGGCGATAAAATAAAAGATACTTCAGTGGAAAAAATGGAAAAAACCAAAGAAGGAAAATGTGGTGAAGGAAAATGCGGCGATAAATTAAAAGATGATGCAATGGAAATGATGAAATAATTTTTGGCTAGTTAAAACTATTCTTTCAAAAAAATAAGATTCCCGCTTAAAAGACACTATTAAAAGAAAAAATAAGTTTTGTCTTAAACGGGAGTCTCTTTTTTGTAGCAAAAACACAACTCTTTAACCTGAAAAATCTACACCCAGCTGATTTTCCTAGGATTAGTCCATATAGCCTGACTAAATCCTCTTTAGGCCGACTAATGGATTATAAAAACTTTCATCAATAGCTACTAAGTTAACTTTCTTCTTCCGTTTTTCCATCACAGCTTTAACCATCTCTTCCGACACTTTCTTGGTATAAATCAAGATCAAATAACTTCCTGCTTCCAGCTCGTCATGAAACAGTGATATTTTTTTATTTTCAGTGGCAATACCGATAAATCCACCTTCCCATGTCCCAAACAATGTAAAAAAACCAATAATCGCATAGTAAGCAACATTAGGTAAATCTTCTTGCCCAAACAAATTTGTTGAATTGACTAAAGCAGCTGCAATCATCCCGATAATTAACCCTGTAATCGCACCAAGAATTCCATATCGTAGAATATCAAGTCTTTCCAGATAGTTACTTGCGTGAATTTTAACTTTTTTGAGTCCTGCTTCATCCTTACTCAGAACATGTATAAACCAGTCGTCTATACCCGCCTTATGTAACTCATCAATAATTTCACGAGTATTTTCAAGTGTAGAAGTAAGATAATAAAAACATTTCATAACAGTTCTCCTATAAATAGTATCCTGCGTATTTTTATTACTCCATAAGTAGCTCTATTTATTCCATTTTGTAAGTCTAAATAAGTACCCAAGTAAAATTATTTTAACGGCTTTATTTGGGGACACATAATAGCCTTATAACAATTCTACCTCAGATAGGGTTTCAGTGCTCCGACACTTGAAAATTTTTAAGGGTAATTTAGAGAGATATACCTTACAGTAAAACCCTAGGTGGTCACCGTTTGTAGTTTCTATCTATGATTTTTTCTGAAAATACCAGTCCAACAAGATTGTTATTAGGCCAACAGTTCTATAATTATTTCAACTTTTTAGCATAAAAAGTTGAATTACTAATATAGATTTAAGTTCAATCCACCGACCCTACCTATATATATAAATATTACAGACATAAAAAAAGGGGCGTTTAAGAATCCCCTCTTTTTTAATTTAATTTACAATATAGAAATAAATAACTCACCCATTTTACGAAGAATTCTTGTTTGTATTTGGTCTTGTTGCGTAGGGCGCATAGCAGGCTATGTAACCAAAGTAACAAGATCGAAGACGGACAAAAAAAGGTTAAAAAAGCTTTAGCGATTCTTATGCTTTAGTGCAAGTAAGATGGGTAGGTTATTTGCTTTCAATTGCCTAAGTTTTAACACTTTCAGCAATTTTATTAAATGCTTCTACACGATCTTTCCCTGTTTTAACCAAGTCCAGTCCTGTATTAACAATTATGTCGACTAGCCCAGGTGTTTTATAAACTATCAACCCTAAGTACCCAACCACTGGAACGGCAATAACTGCACCAAAAATTCCACTAATACCTATGACACCTAATATTTTTGTAAGTAATACCACCAAATCTAGGGGGATTAAAATCATGGCACCAAAATAAGCCAATACCATAAAGGTAAAAAGGCAAAAAACAACAAATTGAAGTAACCTTACCAAGGCAACATTAACTTTATTCATAATTATGTAAATCCTGCTGTAATATAAAAGTCATTATCGAATGAGCAACTTTTAGAAACGAATTTGAATCCTAGTATTATATCTTAATTCTTATCGCCTTTTTAACAATTATAATCTAACTGTTATTCCTTATTCTTCTCTTCACCTTTCAAAAACAAGGGATATAAAAAGCTTCCTGCTACAAAACCACCCAAATGAGCCCACCAGGCAACGTCTGTGGTAATACCTTCAAATACTAAAGGTGTTGATGCCTTATACATTTGCATAATAACCCAGAAACCTAAAAAAGAAATGGCAGGTAATTCAAAAAAAATAGGTAAAAATAATAACGGCAACCAAATGACAATTCTTGCATAAGGATAAAGAAAAAAGTAAGCCCCTAAAATGCCTGCAATTGCTCCTGATGCACCGACAATTGGAATAACTGCTTGTCGATCAAAATACCATTGAGCAAAAGTTGCAATAAATCCACAGATTAAATAAAAAAATAGGAATCTGATATGTCCCATTCGATTTTCTATACTATTGGCAAAAATCCATATAAACCACATATTAAAAACAAGATGTACCCATCCTCCATGCAAGAACAAATTTGTTAAAAATGATAAGAATTTATCAGGAGGTAAACCAAAAGCCACTGCCCATTGTGGGTTTGAATATCGAATAGGTACCATGCCATATAGATAAGTTAATTGACGCTGCGTCTCAAGTGGCATTAATTTCATTAAGAGAAAAATAACCATACAAACAGCCATAATCCCCCAGCTTACATAGGGCTTTTTTTTGCAATATATATTGTCTCGAATTGGAATCATTTTTTAATTCAGTTGCTTACATATTGTTTTTCAACCCAGTCTCGATAGGAACCGTTCATAACAGCTTGCCACCAGACTTCATTGTTCAAATACCAATGCACAGTTTTTGCAATGCCTGTTTCAAAAGATTCTCTTGGTTCATAACCTAATTCGTCCCGAGTTTTTGTCGCATCAATCGCATACCGCCTGTCATGCCCCGGCCGATCAGTAACGTAAGTAATCAATGATTCAGTATTTTGGGCAATAGCAGCTTGAGCATCAGGGTATTTTTTTGCTAGCGCTTGATCATCTATAAAAGCTTTCTCAATCAGTTGTCGCACTGCTTTTACAATATTAATATTTGCCCATTCATTATTCCCACCAATATTATATGTTTCCCCTACCAGCCCTTTGTTTATCACTAAATCTATGCCATAAGCATGATCTTCTACATACAACCAGTCTCTGATTTGCATTCCATCACCGTATATAGGCAATGCTTTGTTATGTAAAATATTTATAATGACTAGAGGAATTAACTTTTCAGGAAAGTGATAAGGGCCATAATTATTAGAACAATTACTGGTTGTTACCGATAATCCATAGGTATGATGATAGGCTCGCACTAAATGATCAGAGGCGGCTTTACTGGCAGAATAAGGTGAATTAGGTGCGTAGGCTGTTTGTTCTGTAAAAGCAAGGTCGGTTGCGGATAAGGTTCCATACACTTCATCTGTAGAAACATGATGAAACCGATGAGAAATTGGCTTTTCTCCTTTACTTGCAGGCGTGTCAATCCAAACTTGTTTTGCTGCTTTTAATAACGAATAGGTTCCTATAATATTAGTTTCTATAAATTCATCTGGACCACTGATTGACCGATCTACATGTGATTCGGCTGCAAAATGGACAAGTGTTGTGACTTTGTGTTTTTCCAGTAAAGATTCAACTAAAAGCTGATCACCTATATTTCCATGGACAAAAGTGAAATGTGGGTTGTCTTGAACTGGGGCTAAATTTTCCATATTCCCGGCATAGGTTAAAGCATCCAGAGCAATAAGTTGATCATCGGGATATTTTTTTAACCAATAATGGATGAAGTTTGCACCAATAAACCCTGCACCACCTGTGACTAATAAAGTTTTCATTTTTTTATTAAATATTTGTTATTTACTTGTTTTTAATTCACTCAACATTTCATTCAAATGCACTCGCCAATGAATAAGTGATAATTCAGGAAACGCATCCGTCAGGCTTGTTTTATCTAACACGCTATAACTAGGCCTTTTAGCAGGTGTAGGGTAGTCTTTTGTGGAAATAGGTTTGATTGGAATTGCTTTATCCAGTAGATGATGAGATAAGCCAAGCTCTTGAATGGCCACGGCAAAATCATACCAGCTGGCAACCCCCGCATCAGACCAATGATGAATCCCTGGCACTTTATTAGTAACAGCGGTTAAACAAACTTTAGCTAAACCTTTCGCATAAGTGGGAGAACCAATCTGATCGCTTATTACACCTAATTCAGACTTTTCTGACATTAACCTTAACATGGTTTTAACAAAATTATTACCATGACTAGAATAAACCCATGAGGTACGAAGTATACAGCTCTGTTCTGGCAATATTTTAGTGATTAGTTTTTCCCCCTCTGCTTTACTTTCTCCATAAACACCTAGGGGGACATAAGGCTCATTTGGCAAGTATGGCACTCCACTATTGCCACCAAAAACAAAATCAGTCGATACATGCACTAAATGTAGCGATAGTTGTAAGCAAACTTCGGCTAAATTTCCAACAGCGATCTTATTAATCAGAAAAGCCTGTTCTCGCTCAGTTTCTGCCAAGTCAACCGCTGTATAAGCGGATGCGTTAATCACTGCTTGTGGTGCATAGTGTAATATCGTTTCTTTTAGTGCTGTTTTATCCGTTATATCAACCTGTTTTCGGCTTAAACAAACAATGTCAACTTGATCTTTTTTTAGCCTATCTAATTCCCAAGCCAGTTGACCATTTTGTCCTATTACAACAATCTTCATGCGATCAATTTACCTCAGTCAAAATAGGGTGCATCTTTAAACAGCTGACCTTCTTGATCTTTTGCTGATAAGGACGGTGAGTTGTTATTCCCCAATGGCCATTGTATATTTAATACTGGATCACTCCATAATAATGATGCTTCATGCTCAGGTGCATAATAATCAGTACATTTATAGACAAACTCAGCAGATTCACTTATCACATAAAAACCATGCGCAAAACCTTCGGGCACCCAGAGCATGCGTTTATTTTCAGCTGATAGAACAACCCCTACATGTTGTCCAAAAGTAGCCGATGATTGACGCATATCTACCGCCACATCATAAACCTCGCCTGAAACTACTCTTACTAATTTACCTTGAGCCTGAGTCAATTGATAATGTAGACCTCTTAAAATACCCTGAGCCGATTTGCTATGATTATCTTGGACAAACACCCGCTCTGCACATTGCTGGCTAAACTCATCTACCCGAAAAGTTTCCATAAAAAAACCTCTTTCATCGCCAAATACTTTTGGCTCTAAGATTTTTACATCCGGTATTGCTGTTTCTATATACTTCATTAAAATACGGTCTCATCCAAACAGTTTAATAAATATTCCCCATACCCACTTTTCTTTAAAGGCTCAGCAATTTCACGTAATTTATCGGCTGTAATCCAGCCATTTCTATAACCCACCTCTTCTGGGCAATTCACTTTTAGGCCCTGTCTTTTGTCTATCATCGCAATAAACTGAGCTGCATCTAGTAAGTCATCATGTGTTCCGGTATCCAGCCACGCAGTGCCTCGGCCCATAATTTCAACTTGCAAATCACCTAATTCTAAATATTGCTCAATCACGTCAGTAATTTCCAGTTCACCTCTTGGGGATGGTTTTACATTTTTGGCTATTTCAACAACGCGTTCATCAAAAAAATATAAGCCGGGGACTGCATAATTAGATTTTGGTTGTTCTGGTTTTTCTTCTATAGAAATCGCTTTACCTGTTGTATCAAATTCAACCACACCATAGGAGGTAGGATTACTCACATGGTAACCAAATACAGTTCCCCCTTTTGGACGATCATTGGCCAATTTTAATGTGTCCACCAAATTATGCCCATAAAACATATTATCCCCAAGTACAAGAGCAGCCCCACTACCGGCTAAAAAATCTTCTGCGATCAAAAAAGCTTGCGCTAATCCATCCGGGCTTGGTTGAACGGCGTAAGAAATTTGCACTCCAAATTGGTCACCTTTACCTAATAATGCCTCAAATAAATGAATTTCCTCTGGAGTAGAGATTACCAATATATCTTGTATCCCTGCTTGCATTAAAGTTGAAAGTGGATAATAAATCATGGGCTTGTCGTAAACAGGCATCAGCTGTTTACTTACAACTTGAGTCAGTGGATACAAGCGTGTACCACTACCTCCTGCAAGGATAATACCTTTATGCATTTTTGTTCCTTATATTATTAACGTGAATCCTGTAAAAAGAAAATAATGAGGCTATACTGTAAATAAGCTAGAGGTTAACACTATCCTCTCTATAAATAATTATAAAAAAACTATTTTCCATCTCTTCTACAGCTTAAATTCAGTCTAAAACTGATAATCTGCATAGACTATTATCAAATGTTAGAATCCTCTTTGCAAATTACAATCAAAACGTACGCTTAATCAAACTGTTACGAAACCCAAAATCAAACACACGTTAATCCAATAAAATATATGAAAAACAACAAAACAATTTTAGTCACTGGTGGTGCTGGATATATAGGTAGCCACGCTTGTGTAGAATTATTAAACGCGGGCTATGAAGTCATAGTAGTTGACAACTTATCTAATAGTAAAGCCGAGTCACTTAACCGAGTTGAAAGTATAACAGACAAGTCTTTACTTCTTTACGAAGTTGATATCCGAGATAAACCAGCACTGACAGATATATTTTCAAAACACAATATTTCCGCTGTTATGCATTTTGCAGGCCTTAAAGCCGTGGGCGAATCTTGTGAGCTACCTTTAAAATATTATCAAAATAACGTTTATGGTTCGTTAATCCTTACAGAAGTAATGGAAGAAGCTAATGTTAAAAATTTAATTTTTAGCTCTTCTGCAACAGTTTATGGCGAACCTGACACTGTGCAATATTCTGAAGATCTACCTATATATGGTGCAACTAATCCTTATGGTAAATCCAAAGCAATGGTAGAAGAAATCTTAAGAGATTTATCTGCGGCTGATAAAATAACTAAATCTTCATCACCGTGGAAAATAGCTTTATTACGCTATTTTAATCCAATTGGTGCTCACAAAAGTGGGACAATTGGCGAAGACCCTAACGGCATCCCTAATAACTTAATCCCCTATGTATCCCAAGTTGCTGTCGGTAAATTAGATCAGCTTTCTGTTTTTGGAAATGATTACCCGACTCGTGATGGGACGGGAGTAAGAGATTATATTCATGTTGTTGACCTAGTCAAAGGACACCTTAAAGCATTACAAGCATTAGAATCAAAAGCTTTTGATTCTGGAGAATGTAAAGCATATAATCTAGGTGCAGGGCAAGGTTATAGTGTATTAGAAATAATCCAGACTTTTGAAAGAATTACAGGTAAAAAAATTAACTATAAATGTGTCGCTAGACGTACCGGTGATATAGCTGAAAACTATGCCAACCCAGCCTTGGCATTAAAAGAATTGGGCTGGAAGACTGAGAAAACCTTAGATGAAATGGTAGAAGATACCTGGCGTTGGCAAACTAATAATCCACAAGGTTATAGTCTGTAAAAAAGCTTTCATAGAATGAATTGAACTATTCATTATAAAAAACAATCCTATTTTTTAGTTGAATTTATTATCTTTCTTCAGAAGATGTGATTAAAAGTGAAGAAAACGTAGATATTTGTAGGTTGGGTAGCAGTCTCTTTGGCAACCCGGCAAGCATCTTAGCTAATAGGTTAACAAGTTGAGCGGTTAGCCTAACCTACAAGAGAGTTAAAGGCAGTTTCTAATTTTCTGATAACAATACTTACTTGAATAAAAACATTCCAACAAATTTAATTTTTTCTAATTTTAAAAAGGACATAAAATGACACAAAAGATCACAAAGGCAGTATTCCCAGTTGCTGGGTTAGGCACTAGATTTCTTCCAGCAACAAAGGCTAGTCCCAAAGAAATGCTTCCCATTGTTGATAAACCTCTTATTCAATATGCCGTTGAAGAAGCTGTAGCTGCAGGCATTGATACCATGATTTTTGTTACTGGCCGAAATAAAATGGCTATTCCAAATCATTTTGATAAAGCATATGAGCTTGAGTGTGAACTTGAGGCAAAAGGGAAGCAAGAAACGCTAGATATAATTAAGAGTATTATTCCTCCTCATGTTTCCTGTGTCTTTATCAGGCAATCAGAAGCTTTAGGTTTAGGCCATGCTGTCCTTTGTGCAAAACCAGTTGTTGGTGATGAACCTTTTGCTGTTATCCTTGCAGATGACTTAATTGAAGATGCTGAACGTGGTTGTATCGCTCAAATGGTCAACCTATATACTAAGAAAAAATGTTCTATCCTTGGTGTAGAGAGAGTTGACCCATCAGAAACAGATAAATACGGTATCGTTAAAACTAGTGAGTCTTCTGATTCTTCAGCTAAAATTGATGTTATTGTAGAAAAACCTCAGCCGGATGTTGCTCCATCAAACCTTGCTGTCGTTGGCCGCTATATATTATCATCCGCAATTTTTGAAAAAATAGAACAAACAGGCAAAGGTGCAGGAGGAGAAATTCAATTAACTGATGCAATCGCTGATTTGTTAAACGATGAAACTGTTCTCGCCTATGAATTTGAAGGAACTCGATACGATTGTGGATCAAAACTTGGTTTTTTAATTGCAACGGTAGAGCACGGCCTTCTTCACAATGAACTAAAAGATGACTTTTTAGATTATTTAAAAGGTTTAGCTAAAAAATATCAATAATTCCATGCGATATAAGAGTTAAGTGCGCGTAACGCGTAAGGGATAGTTAAAAAAGCGGACTTAATATGTATACCATGGGTGATGCGTATTATCCTAGAAAAATCGGTTGGGCACGGATTTTTCTAGGATAATAACAAATATGCTAGGGCTTAAACTCCCAAACTTCAACAGGCGCATTTCTGGCTACACGACTAAAGACGGACAAAAAATTAGAAAAGTTTTCGCGATTTTTTTGTTTCGAGTACAAGTTAGTTGTTTTAGTTATTTCTTGAACGTTCCTTAATTTTGCTAAATAATGTAGTCCGTCCTCCTACTTTTTCCTTTGAATTTTAAGAAGAAACAAGGAACAAAAATTTTTGGATAATTAATATTCCAAATTAACAACATTTTTTTTATAACACCTAATTTCTCCTTGCTTTAGGTACTCAACTAAAGATAAGCGTATTAAAATATATTTAAACCAATAGCTTGCGAAATATAACGAAATTAATATCCTTTTTTACAGGCCGATCACAAAGAAAAATTTATTGTAAAATAATGATAAATATCTTGCCATATCCCCCTCATTCTGGTAAAAATGCGCAGTTTTTAAAAATTAGCTTAGGAGTTAAAGGATGACAGATTCTAAACCTGACAATTCACCCAACAATTACACGCCTTACCAGGAAAAGGAAGGTGAAGAGTACATGAACGAAGCTCAAACAAAACATTTTGAGAATATTCTTAAGGCGTGGAAATCTGAATTAATGTCAGAAGTTGATCGTACTGTACATTATATGCAGGATGATGCTGCTAGCTTCCCTGACCCTAATGACCGTGCAACACAAGAGTCTGAATTCAGTTTAGAATTGAGAACAAGAGATAGAGAACGTAAATTAATAAAAAAAATTGATGAATCTTTATCAAATTTACAAAATGATGATTATGGCTATTGCGAATCTTGCGGGGTTGAAATAGGCATCAGACGTCTAGAAGCCCGCCCAACGGCTGTATTATGTATTGACTGTAAAACACTTGATGAAATTCGAGAAAAACAAATGGGTTAAGCTCTGAGCAATACCCTTAATTCTAAATATATTGGCCGGTTTGCGCCATCCCCTTCCGGCTCCTTGCACTTAGGCTCGCTATATACGGCCCTCGCTAGTTTTTTGGATGCTAAAGCCCATCATGGTCACTGGGTCTTACGTATTGATGATTTAGATGTCCCCCGAAATGTGAGTGGGGCAGCCGAAAACATCATAGAAACACTACAGGCTTATGGTCTTAACTGGCATGGCTCCATCTACTATCAAAGTCAAAATATTGAAGTTTATAAGACAATTATTTCTAAACTTACTCAGCAAGCATTGGTCTATCCTTGCACTTGTACTCGAAAAGCTATCTCTGAATTTTCTGTCTATCCGGGTATTTGTCGAAAAACAAAAAAAAACAAGACTCCTCACTCTTTACGAATCAAATCAGATAATACTGTAATTAGATTTGATGATGAATTACAGGGCAGCCTTAATCATAATATCGCTAGTCAACATGGCGATTTTATAATAAAAAGAAAAGATAATATTACGGCGTATCAACTTGCTGTCGTAATAGACGATTATCAACAAAAAATTAATCATGTAATCCGGGGATATGACCTTCTTGATTCAACCCCTAAACAAATCTATTTACAAACCTTGCTAGGTTACCCAACCCCAAATTATTGTCATATTCCCGTGATTACCGATCAAAATGGTAATAAATTAAGTAAGCAAACTTTTGCTGAAGAGGTATCAACCAAAAAACCACAAAAAACATTATATTTATTGCTAGAGCTTTTAAAACAAAATCCACCGCATCAATTAAAAACAGCATCTGCACAAGATATTCTCAATTGGGCGGCTAAACATTGGAATTCCCAATCATTAAAAAAAATACGTGCAATTAACTATTAGATTTACTATGGTAGTATCTAGTTACATTTTTGATAAGCAAGGATAAAAGCATGTCTGACGAAAAAATCTACCCCGTTATACCTGAAATAGCCAAAAAAGCACATATTAATGCTGAAATTTATCAAACGCTTTATCAGCAATCAATAAATGACCCAGAAAAGTTTTGGTCAGAACAAGCCCATAATTTTCTTCAATGGGACAAACTTTGGGATACTACCTTAGACTTTGATTTCCCAGCAGGTAAAATCAGCTGGTTTATAGGGGGGAAGCTGAATGTCAGCGTTAATTGTTTAGATAGACATTTAGCCACCCGTGGCAACCAGACTGCTATTATTTGGGAGGGAGATAACCCAGGTAATGATAAAAAAATTACATATACAGAATTACACCAACAAGTTTGTAAATTTGCCAACGTATTAAAATCTCAAGGTGTAAAAAAAGGGGATCGTGTCTGTATTTATTTACCCATGATTGCTGAGGCTGCAACAGTTATTCTGGCTTGTACCCGAATTGGAGCGGTTCATTCAATTGTTTTTGGTGGTTTTTCTGCAGAGGCATTGAAAGACCGCATTCTAGATTCCGATTGCAGATATCTAATTTGTGCTGACGAAGGCTACCGTGGAGGTAAAACCATAGCCATCAAAGTTAATGCTGATAAAGCAGCCGAAAGCTGCCCTAATCTAAAACAGGTCATTGTTATTAGAAATAGTGGCAACGAGGTAGCATGGAATCCAGATCGAGATATTTGGTATCACCAAGCCATGGAAGAGGCATCAGAAGTTTGTCCTGCTGAAGAAATGGATGCAGAAGATCCTTTATTTATTCTTTATACATCAGGCTCCACAGGAAAACCTAAAGGTGTTCTACATACCACAGGCGGCTATTTATTAATGGCCGCGATGACTCATAAATATGTCTTCGATTATCATGATGGCGATGTTTATTGGTGTACTGCAGATATTGGCTGGGTCACAGGCCATTCATATATTATTTATGGCCCATTATGCAATGGTGCAACAACGCTAATGTTCGAAGGTATCCCCACTTACCCAGAAGCTGATCGTTTCTGGCAAATTATAGACAAACACCAAGTTAATATATTCTATACTGCTCCTACGGCCATCAGAGCGTTAATGGCGCAAGGAGATGAGTTTGTAAACCGTACCCATCGTGACAGCTTACGTATTTTAGGCAGTGTTGGGGAGCCTATTAACCCAGAAGCATGGGAATGGTACTACCATGTTGTAGGTAAGAGTCAATGTGTGCTTGTTGATACCTGGTGGCAAACAGAAACTGGATCAATTTTAATCACACCATTACCTGGTGCTACTGATTTAAAGCCTGGTTCAGCAACACTTCCTTTCTTTGGGGTCAAACCTGCAATTATTGATAACGAAGGCAATATTTTAGAAGGTGAAGCTGAAGGTATTTTAGTTTTTGATCACCCGTGGCCTTCTCAAGCACGTTCGCTTTATGGCGATCATCAACGCTTTATTGATACCTACTTCTCAACTTATCCTGGTTATTATTTTGCAGGTGATGGTGTTCGTCGTGATAAAGATGGTTTTTTCTGGATTACTGGACGTGTTGATGATGTAATCAATGTATCAGGTCACAGAATGGGTACTGCAGAAGTAGAAAGTGCATTAGTTTTAAATAAACATGTCGCAGAAGCGGCTGTCGTAGGCTATCCGCATGAAATTAAAGGTCAGGGAATATATGCTTACGTCACATTAAATATAGGTATGGAGCCGTCTGAAGCGCTGAAAAAAGAACTCATTCAATTAGTCCGTAACGAAATTGGTCCAATAGCTAGCCCTGACCTTATTCAATGGGCGCCAAGCTTACCTAAAACCAGATCAGGTAAAATTATGCGCCGTATTTTACGTAAAGTTGCTGCGAATGAGATTGATAATTTAGGCGACATCTCAACTTTAGCGGAACCCGCTGTTGTTGACGATATCATTGAAAATCGAGCTAATAAATAATTAAAGTACTCATCATAGCTAGGGTAGCCTCATTACTTGGGTACTTAATTCTTTATACTCTTTCATTACTTTTGAAGGTTCCATCGCTATTTCCACATTCTCCAGGAAGGTCTTTTTCCAGTTTTGTAGATTCTTTGGGGTAATGTTGTTGAAACTCGCTATTTCTGTCAAGGCCTTGTCATTCTTTAATACTTCCCACACTAATTTGCTTTTAAAGACAGCACTGTAGTTTGTTTTTTTTGCTCATTCTTCCGCTCTAGTTTTTTTGAAATAGTAACTAAATTGGAATAAGATATTTTGGTTTTATTATCTATATTTGATGAGGTATTGTAGATGCTGAATTACCAGAAATATGGTCGGAATCATTATCTATGGTTATTTCTGTATTAGAAAAATACAACGTATATTAAGATGTTTATTACAAGCTTCCAGATATATATTTAAGCAACAGATAATGACAAATGAATAATAATTTATCTCCTATAAAAGTTGATGTTCTCTGTGTTGGTCATGCATGTTATGACTTGGTTTTCTCAGTCAAAAAACATCCAAAAAGTGACGAAAAAATTTTTGCTGATAATTTAATTAGTAGTGGCGGCGGTCCAGCGGCTAATGCAGCTATAGCCATTTCTAGGTTAGGGTTCAGTTCAGCATTTGCTGGCTATCTTGGTGAAGACCTTTATGGACAAAAGCATCTGCAAGAATTTGTTGATGAAAATGTGGATACCAATCTTATTGTAAGAGATATATTATCAACACCGTTATCCACTGTTTTAGTTAAACCAAATGGAGAAAGAACTTTAATTAATTATAAAGGCTCTACAAAACCTTTGTTGGCTGATGCGATAGATTTTTCTTCAGTTCAAGCACAAGCTATTTTGTTGGATGGGCATGAGCCAAAATTATCTTTAGAATTAGTCGAATTAGCAAAAAAACTAGAAATACCGACAATATTGGATGCTGGTTCTATGCATGAAGGTACCTCTAAATTATGGAATAAAGTAGATTATTTAGTGGCCTCAGAAAAATTTTCTCGTCAGTTTTCTGATGATGTACATGCTGCTTTGAATCGATTATCTGAAAATTCGCCATCGGTCGTTATTACCTTAGGTGAAAAAGGATTAATTTGGCAGCAGGGGCAACAAACAGGTAGCTTGGATTGTTTTCCAATTAAGGCAATAGATACAACTGGAGCAGGGGATGCTTTTCATGGTGCATTTGCTGCAGCCTTATCTGATGGATTAGATTGGTTGTCTATTTTAGAGTATTCCTCTGCTGCTGGTGCTTTATGTTGTACTCATCTTGGTGCCAGGCAAGGATTGCCTTGGAAAAAAGACCATGACGAACTAATGGGTATCAAAAGTTAAATAATTCATTATTCCTTGCTTTAATTTTTTTTATTTTCTTCTATCACCGATTGTCATTAATCAGGTGTCTGAATTAGGTTCAGGCTTCTTGATACCAAAACAGGTGGTATCAAGAATAAAAATAAACAAATACTTAACTTACTTTATAAAAAAATTAATAAATTTTTTTTGCTCTATAGTGGCGTTATCAATAGGTTGTCTGAGGCTAGAAAAAGTCTCTAAAATATGTCCGTTTTGTAAAGATATTCCGCTATATTAGTGGGATGGTGAACGAGATAGTCCCATAAACCCATGTCGAATAGGTCTTTTAAAATAAAATTAGTTGTAAATAAACAGTTTGATCTAAAACATAACTGTTCCTGATTACCCACAAGCTTCCGCCGCTTTAAAAAGCTAAATGTAATCTTATGAAAAATAATGGTTATTTTTTAACCTGATCAAAGTTAAAAGTTTAAGTTAAATTTTCATTAATAGATATTTATTATTTTTCAATACCTTACAAAGTCATCTACTGAT
>JAKIVF010000033.1 GCA_021647145.1 Methylococcaceae bacterium
AGGCGTGTAGTGTCTGGCAAAATCCTGTTCAAATTCTGACCAGGGAATAACGTCTGCCAATTGCAGCAGCGGATCGCTTTTATCCAGTTGCTGTAGCAGGTCTGTACCAAATAAATTGGTTTGGTGGACTGTATTTGCAGGGAGTAACATTTTTCAACTTTTCGACCAGAAATTAAGAGCTTATTATAACATTCCTGGTCGTTTTGGTCAGTTGATTATTGAAAAATAACATTATATTTCAATTGGATATATTTTTTTAAGGGTTGACTAATTACTAAATCTTTAAGATTCATGAGGGGCTTCATATCTTATTCACAAACAGAAATTATGAATTAAATGATTAGACTTATTTTAGAATACTAAGTAGTTTTTAGTCTCAGTAAATATTGGAGAATATCAAGACTTCCACTCTTTTTATCATAATATTACTATGAAGTTGATTTGATATCAGCAATATACCAATCAATCGCTTCTTCCATCCCTTGGTAAATAGTATGCGTAGGTTCATAACCTAGCATTTTTTGTGCTTTTGAAATATCTGCATTAGAATGGCGAATATCACCTATTCTAAAATCTTGATACTTTGCTTCCTGTTTCTGAAAACCTTGAACACGGGCACTAAGTTCCTTATTGATCAGTGCATACAATTCATTTAAAGTATTTCTACCACCTACAGCAACATTAAAAGCTTTTCCAAAAGCATCCGTATTTATTGTTGTTCCCGCAAGTAGGTTCATTTGGATAACATTATCAATATAGGTAAAATCACGGCTTGTTTCACCATCTCCATAAATAAAAACATCTTCTTTTGCTAGCAAAGAATCCACCCATTTTGGAATAACTGCCGCATATGCTCCATTAGGATCCTGACGACGACCAAAAACATTAAAATAGCGTAAACCGATAGTCTCTATACCATAAGTTTTGGTAAAAACACCAGCATATAGTTCATTAGCCATTTTCATGGTTGCATATGGTGAAAGAAGATTCCCTGTTCGCTCTTCTACTTTTGGAAGTTCTTTTGAATCACCATAGACTGAACTAGAGCTAGCATAAACAAAACGTTTGACTCCAGAATCTTTAGCTGCAGTTAACATATTCAAAAAACCAGTAATATTCGATCGATTAGATGTAACGGGGTCAGCAATTGAGCGAGGAACTGATCCTAAAGCAGCTTGATGAAGAACTATATCAACATCTTCACAAGCTTTTTGACAGATTTTAAAATCAGCGATATCACCCTCAATAAAAATAAAGTTCTTTGCTGATTTCTCACCTACTGATGCTAGTACATCATCTATATTATGTTTAAAACCGGTAGAAAAATTATCAAGCCCTACTACTTTTTGATTATGTAATAGTAAAAACTCAGTTAGATTTGAGCCAATAAAACCGGCATTTCCCGTTACTAACCAGGTTTTTTGTTCTATTATAAAGGTATCAAGAAGTTGCTCAAATGTGGTCATTTTATAAACGCCCATCAACAAACTGTCTATCTACAATTGATTTAATATCAAAAACAACTCGTTGATCATTAGATATTAAATCTAAAGTTTTAAACTCATCATGAGCAACTGCTAAAACTAATGTATCGTAGCTATTAAGCTCAAGTTTATCAACTAAAGAAACATTGTATTCTTTTTCCACTTCGATTTTATCAGCCCATGGATCATACACATCCAACTGAACTCCATACTCATTAAGCTCTTGAATAACATCAACAACTCTTGAGTTACGAATATCTGGACAGTTTTCCTTAAATGTTATTCCTAACACCAATACTTTAGATTCTGAAATTGAAATTCCTTTTTTTATCATTAACTTGATAATCTGTTGTCCCACATAACTCCCCATACCATCATTTATGCGGCGACCAGCTAATATGATTTCTGGGTTATATCCTATTTCTTGAGCTTTGTGAGTAAGGTAATAAGGGTCAACACCAATGCAATGACCACCAACAAGACCAGGTTTAAAGGGCAGAAAGTTCCATTTTGTTCCTGCAGCTTCTAAAACTGCTTCTGTATCAATATTAAGCTTATTAAATATCATAGCGAGTTCGTTAACAAAAGCAATATTTATATCTCGTTGAGAATTTTCTATAACCTTAGCTGCTTCTGCTACTCTAATACTGGGTGCTAAATGTGTACCCGCTGTAATAATACTTTTATATAAATCATCTACTGTTTTTGCTATTTCAGGAGTTGAACCTGATGTTACTTTAAGAATTTTAGTTACAGTATGTTCTTTATCACCAGGATTTATTCTCTCAGGCGAATAGCCACAAAAAAAGTCTTTGTTAAATGTCAACCCACTAATTTTTTCTAGAACTGGAACGCAATCTTCTTCAGTGGCTCCAGGATAAACTGTAGATTCATAAATAACAATATCGCCAGACTTTAGTACAGTACCAATTGATTCACTTGCTTTAATCAAAGGTGTAAGGTCAGGACGTTTATTTTTATCTATAGGAGTTGGAACTGTTACTATGTATATATTGCAATCTTTAGTTTCTTGAATATTTGTAGTAAAAGTAAGCTGCTGATTTTGAATAACATCTGTTAGATACTGGTCGGAAATTTCCAGAGTTCTATCATGCCCTTTGGTTAACTCATTAATACGTTGCTTAGTAATATCAAAACCAATGGTTGGATACTTCTGTCCAAACTCAACTGCTAACGGCAGACCTACATAGCCTAAACCAACTATACAAATTTTGTTTTTCATTATTATCCTATTTAATTTTTTTAATGTTCAGGTCGTGTAAAATACTGCTTAGGAATTCCAATATAAACTATAGTTCATTTTTACTAAAGGGAGTGATTAAATGTGAATTAGGGCTAAAAAATATTTATCCTTTTTCTTAGTAAGAAGCAGCTCACCAAGTCTTGCATAGTTAAAGCTAACGGCTCTACGTTAATCAAAAGTTTTAAGCATACCGTTTATTGTGTTTCCAAAGAGACTACAAACTACATATGTGTATATTTACTTCACTTTTAGTCACAGCCTCTAAAACCAATAATTTTCCTGAATAGAAAGAGAATCATCTAACTTCTTGCTCTATTTAAGATCCAACTCCAATTTGAATGTATTCAAACCCCATTTCTTCCATCCGTTCTTTGCTAAACTGGTTCCGCCCATCAAAAAAAACAGCTTGTTTTAGCATTTTTTTTATCTCCTCAAAATCTGGACTTCTAAACTCCTGCCATTCAGTCACTAAAATAACAGCATCAGCCCCTTTGATTGCATCATATTTACCATCAACATAAGTTATATTTCTATTATTTTTTAAATAGTGAGTTTCAGCTTCATATCGAGCTTTGGGGTCATAAGCGTTAATTTTTGCACCTCGAGATGTTAGCTCATCAATAATAGTGATTGATGTTGCCTCTCGCATATCATCAGTTTCAGGCTTAAAAGAAAGCCCCCAGACAGCGAAAATAAAACCATCAAGGTTTTCACCAAACCGTTTTATCACTTTATTGGCTATCACCTTTTTTTGATCGTAGTTAACTCGCTCTACAGCATCTAATATTCGAGGCGTATAACCAAAATCTTTTGCTGTTTTTGCTAAAGCTTGTACATCTTTTGGGAAACAACTTCCCCCATAACCACACCCTGGATAGATAAAGCTATACCCAATACGTGAATCAGAACCTATTCCATCTCTTACTTTATTAACATCCGCGCCAACTTTTTCACAAATATTAGAAATTTCATTCATAAAAGAAATTTTTGTAGCTAACATAGCATTAGCAGCATATTTAGTCATCTCAGCACTCTTTATGTCCATTCCAACAAAGCGGTCACGTGTTTTCATAAAAGGTGAATATAAATCATGCATAATCTGCATTGCTTTATCATTATCGGCACCAATAACAACTCGATCAGGGTGCATAAAGTCATTAATAGCTGCCCCCTCTTTTAAAAACTCAGGATTAGATACAACATCAAATTCTATATTTACACCACGCTTATCAAGTTCCTTTTGAATAGTTTCTCTAACTTTAGCTGCTGTCCCAACAGGCACTGTTGATTTATCAACTATTACCATATAGTTCTGCATGTATTGCCCTATACTTTTCGCGACAAGTAATACATATTGTAAATCAGCAGACCCATCTTCTCCCATGGGAGTACCAACAGCAATAAAAGTAATCAATGAGCTAGCAATAGACTGTTGAATATCCGTAGAAAAATCTAATGCACCTTTACTAATATTTTCCTTGACCATCCCTTCAAGGCCAGGCTCATAAATTGGCACGATCCCTTGTTTAAGATTTTCAACCTTTAAGTCATCAATATCAATACAAATAACTTGATTACCCATCTGTGCAAAGCAGGCACCACTTACTAACCCAACATATCCACTTCCAACAATAGAAATTTTCAACTTTCCTCTCTTATAACTTGCTATATTATATTTTTAATACAATTCAAATTTACAAAATCATTCATACTATTGAAATGCTATTTCCACTCAAATAACATTTCAACCTGATTAGGAATTATTTATTTTGATAACTATATTGATAAACATAACCTCCATACCCATATGCTGATGCACTTGCTGATAAATCATTAAAGACTACGCCTTTAATATTCACATCATTTTGTTTTAACCTTTTCACGCTTTGCTCCAGCTCTCTTAGTGGATGTACACCTGCTTTTACAACCATCAAAGTTACACTAGCTAAACGCCCAACTATACAAGCATCAGTTACTGCTAATACCGGAGGGGAATCAATAATAATTTGATCGTATTGGTCACTCAGAGCTTCTAATAATCTATCAAACCGTTCATGCAATAGAAGCTCAGATGGATTTGGTGGAAAGTCTCCTGTAGGAATAAAATCTATATTTCCCTCTGTTGTTTCTATCGTTCTAATGGCTTCTTCAATTGAAATATTATTTGAAATTAAATCCGACAAACCATTTTCACGTTTTAAACCTAAAGCCTTGTTAATATAGCCTTTACGTAAATCTCCATCTATTAATAGTATTTTCTTTCCCGTATTTGCTAAAACAAACGCTAAGTTAGTAGATATAAATGATTTTCCAATACCTGGACTGGGGCCAGTAATCATAATAATATTATTTTTTGCTTCTAAAAATGCAAAATGTAAAGTTGTACGTAGACTTCTTAAACTTTCTATTGCCATATCATCAGTATCCTCAACGGCTAATACTGAAAACACCTCATCATCATTTCCACCTTTACTTAACTTTTTTTGAATATCGCTATGCGGAACAGTCGCGTAGACAGGGATATTAAGCTGTTTTTCTATGATATCTGGATCTTCAACACCACGACTCATAGCCTTACGGACAAGAGCCAGCATCAAGCCTAATACAAGTCCCAAAATCAATGAAACTGCGACAATAAGTACTTTTTTAGGTCTAACAGGTAATTTAGGCAAGACAGCATGGTCTATCACTCTTACATCACCAACAGTACCCGCCTTAGCAACTTTTATTGTTTGCAGATGATTAAGTAATGTCGTATATAACTCTGAATTAACCTGGACATCTCTAGACAATCTTAAAATAACTTGTTGTGTTTCTGGAAGCTCAGTGATCTTTTTATTATCCGCCCCCATCTGAACCTCCAATCTATTAATCTGCTTATCAATAGCAACCACTGTTGGATGAGCCGAGGTGAAACCTCGCCGTAATTCATCTCTCTTTTGCTGCAAAAGCGTTATTTGAGTTCTTTTTTCCACTACTCCTTGCAGTACACCTTGTGTTTCGATATTTAAATCTACCGAGCCTTTTTGCAACCTATATTCATTCAACGCTGTAGTTGCTGCTTCTAACTGATTTTTAATCATTGGAAGTTGTTTATCCAAAAACTCCAATGTATTTTGAGCTTCTGCTGATTTTTGCTCAACATTCATCTGCACATAAGTATTAACAATTTCATTAAGAACTTTCATTGCAAGCAAGGGAGACTCAGATTCCAGTGTAAGATCAAGAATCCCTGTTAGTTTTCCCTTTTCTGCCACAGATAACTTTTCATTAATATCGTCAATCACATCAAGGTAAGGTTTTCGTATAAGGGTAAAAGCAGTACCGGGTCTTGCTTTTAACAAAGATACAAATAAATTAAACTCACCCTCTTCATCATTACTTTTTTTTGTAACTTGTTCTCCTACTTTACCCTCAAAAATTAATTGTTGATTTTCGTCAAATAATTTAAACAACCCTTTTTTACCAGAAATCAACGTTAATTTTTCACCTATAAAACTAAAGGGAACATTAAAAGTTTCAATTTTAATTAATTCCCCTCCCCAAGCATTTTCCAAATATCCAAACAATGGCGCGGAAATTTTATTTTTGTTTCGTAATTTAAAATTTCTTGCAATTGATTTACCAAAAACAGGAAAATACTTTGGCTCAGCAATAATTTCTAAATCTAAATTTTTAACTACTTCCCCTAAAACCCGTCTTGATTTAACAATTTCTATTTCCGCCTCTACAGGAATCTGACCTGTCCCTAATAAAGCTTCCATTGGCTCCAAAGCACCTAAAGGTTGTGATGACTCTTCAATTTGCAACATAGCATCAGCCATATAAATTGGCGAGCTTAGCAATGCTTTTGCTAGACCCAAAAGCACTGATGTAGCAAGTACAGTACCAATCAACCATTTGCTATCAAGTAATATCCCAAGTATTTGTCTTAAATCTATTTCGTCATCATCTTGATTTTGATAAAAATCATGAGGTTGATTGATAGTCGATAATTTATCAGTCATTTGCTTTGCTTATATTTAGAAGTTTGTTAAGTAAAATAAAAAACTTTTTTCTCTTTTGTCCATGTTTATTGAATTTAAGAATAACACTTAGATAAATATTTATGCACTTTAGTAATGTGCATTAAAACATTGAATTAATAACTAACTTAACAACATATTAAATTTTTTCTCAACAGGCAATTGTTAAAAAACTTTCTTTGGGTATTTGTGTTGTTAAAACGCAGAACTTTAAATTAAAATATAGCAACCACTTAAGAAATTTCAAATTTCCAAAATGAAAAACCGACATTAAACTCAAAGACAAACCAAAGAAACTCAGAAAATCTTATTATTTTCTTTTGGAAAAAAAGATGCCTAATTCAATACAGAGGTGAGCTTGGAGATAAAGCACTCCCCCTACTCACCCTAGAATATATTTCCACACAAAAAAACTAGATTAAAGTTCAGTTTTTTAATTTATTGAATAATTATTAATCAACCCCCTTAATTCTTGCACTCAGATTCTGACAGGCAGAACAAGAATTATACTGAGAATACTTAAGGGATTGATTAATACTACTTTCATTTACCTAACTATTTTATAATAGGCGATAAGGTTGGTGATGCATCAAACACATTCAACAGATCAACTGTAGGTCTAATCTGATCAATAATCTGATTCCAACGCCTACCTTCTTGACGATTAATATAGACAATATCTCGTGGCTGTAAAGGAAAACGATCTGCTAAAATTAGCGCATCAGGTGATTTAGCATCTAAATGGAAAATTTGAGACTTTCCAAGCCCTCCTCTAAAAACAAATATTCTAGCTGGGTCAGATTCATCTTGATCGGCACCACCACCATCACTAATAGCCTCCGTCAATGTCATTCTTCCCTTATTCATAAAAAGTGTTCGTGATCTTGCAGAACCTGTTCCTGAACCCGCTGTCTCACCCAGTACAAAAATTTTATTAAACTGCCTATCAGGAACGTTCAATATATCACCATGTTTAAGCATTACATTTTGGCTTGTATCGCCTCCTTCATACAAAGCCAACAAATTTATACTGTATGATTTATTCTCTCTGGTAAGGGTAATGTTACGTCTATCAGATTCGGAGGTTACTCCTCCTGCATTATTTATTGCTTCTAGGACGGTTAATGGAATGTCTTGTACAAGTTGTACTCCCGGTATTTTGACTTCGCCAGTAACATAAACTCTCTGACTTCGGTATGAAGCTACTCGAACATCTAATTGTACACGCTCAATATACTTTGATAACTTACGAGTCAATTCTTTTCTGATTTCTTCTACTGTTCTTCCTCCTGCTTTTATTATACCTGCATATGGAAAGAAAAAAGTTCCATCTTCTCCAACAACATTACCGTTACCTGCTCTTTCTGAAGATCGAAACTCCCCTGCTGGAATAGTTAGTTCAGGATGATCCCACACCGTAACATTTAATATGTCTCGAGGCCCAACTTTATATTGATCATAACTTTCTTTTACCGGAGTGCCCTTAATTGTTTTTGAGCCAATTCGATAATCGAAATAGTGGTTTGCTACATTGTCTGGCCCTAAACTACGATTATTAAAATCTTTTTCAATATCAACAATCATTTGGGCTGTGATTGTCTGAATATTAAGCGCTCGCATAGCTGTTTTGTCATTTTCTGTCACAGGCATTTCGGTACTTGACTCATCAGAAAAAGGGCTCATATGCATCCCAGGGACAAGAGAACACCCTGACAGAAACATGGAAACAAATATAAATATCAAATAGTTAAGCTTCATTTTTTATCCTATATCTTAGTATAATTTTAATTTCATTTATAGATCTGCTTTATCCGTCGAATATTATGCTTGTATAGCACCACAATAGAAAGCGCCAGCATTACACCCTATTGTATTCTGGAAAACACCAAAAGTTTCGATTTAGCTTTAATTCAACCTCTTCAAAAAGAGTATTTTTAATGTAAAATATCTAAATAGTATAGTATCTTTGATAAAAAGGATCAAAACAAGCTAAGTAAAAGAAAACATCAAATTCTTTTCAGCCATTCCATGACACCTTTTTCTATTAACTGTAGAGCATCCACAAATTCTTTTTTTTCTTTTTTGTACGGATCGGGCACTTCAAAGCCTCCCCACTCACCCAATTTAAAGACTTTTCCTTTTGCGCTAGCTTCTTTATTTTCTATATATGTTTTGTGTCCTGACTCCATCACCAAAATTAAATCAGACTTTCTAATTAAAGTTTGATTTAACTGTACTCCGCAATAATTTGAAATATCGACCCCCTTATCTTGCATGAGCTGTATTGCAATTGGGTCAGGCTTATGTCCAACCAATGCACCAATACCCGCGGAACTAACAAAACAGTTCTTTTTTCCACTTTCTTCTAATGCTTTTTTTAATATTGCCTCTGCCATGGGGCTTCTACAGATATTACCAACACAAACAACAAGTATATTATTAAACAAGTTTATAATTCCCTAGTTTTATTAAAATCAATCTGTTTTATTATTAGCTAAATCACTATATCCATTTAATTCTAAAAAACCTTTCCCTTTATGACTTCCATTTATCTCTATTGCACCTTCCCAATAAACAAGATAAGTGGTTAATTTAGCATCAAACTCACTATTTTTAACAACACTTTTAACCACTAAATCTATTTCTTTTTGAGGTACTTTAACAGCCCATTCGATAGAGTAGCTCTTCTTTGTTTTAGCACTTACCCAATTTTTTTTAGGCACTAAAATAAAATCGTCCTGATTTAATATCTCGGTTTTTCCATTTTTTGAAATACTGCCATTATAACTTATTGGACTTCCATATTTATCACTAATCTGGTAAAGCATCAGATCCATACCATTTTCTAGTTGTATACTAAACCAAACCCAAGACATTTTATCTGTATAAAAATCACCCCACTGATGATCAAACCAAGCCTCTCCTTTAACTGACTCTTTTACCCCTCCAGTATCCAGTATTCCAGATATATTCATTCGAGTACGGGAATAATAATAACTTTTCCCAAAGGAGCCAAGAGGTAAAACCCCATGATCACCATGAAGTACGACAGGGAGAGTGCTTTCCAGACTTAAATCAAAAGCAAATTTTTCATTTTCTACTTTTAAGACATCGCTTCCATTACTACCCTGCATAACCCAAGATAAATGTCTAAAATTAAATTTATTTTCAGCTTCCGCAGATAAATTCCCACCAACTCGAACTTGGTCGGTAAAATGATAACCAGATTGATGATCAGTTAATGAGCTATGAAATACAGTTTGTGTGGTTAAATTATTGACTAGAAACGTAGTAAAATGAAAACTAAATTCCTTCCCAGACTCTGTCACTAAATGACCATTATAATACCACCACTCCATCCCGTCAGAATGATGCCCATCGTCTTTTGGTAAAACCACTTTTTCAATCTTTGCCACTTCAACTTCTGACCATTCTGTAGCTGAACCTGGCTCTGTCACCTTAAAATATAAATAGACAAAAACCGCCAATACAAACAAAATAGCAAGATAAGAAATAATTTTCTTTATTATCTTTTTCTTACTTTTTTTTTTATATCTTTTTTTTACTCGATTTTTTTGAGTCATTGATTTCCAAATATAACCAGCATAACTCCATCGCCATTTTTAATTATACAAAATCTCATAAATTGAAACCCTAGTTTGTTTCACATAGCTTTAATCATTAATTTTTACATAAAACTTCCTGATTACCCATGAATCTCAGCCACTTTAAAAGCACCCTACTAAACACCTCGTCATTCCTGCATTCTCTTAGCAGGAACCTAACAAACAATAATAGATTCCCGATAAAAGACTTCGGAAATGGCGAGGTCTATAGAGAGCTGCAAAGACTCTATTCTCATTTGGCTGAGGCTCATGGGTAATCAGGTAAAACTGTAATTTTACTTAAGCCACCAAGGAAATTCTACTAAAGTACTAAACGAGTCATAGCTTACCATTACCATACTTAACAATAACTTAATAAATAAATTCAGAAAGAACTTTAAGAAATAAAATAGATTTAATAAATCTAATTATATAAGAAGTGGAGGCTGCGACCGGAATCGAACCGGTGTAGATGGCTTTGCAGGCCACTGCATAACCACTTTGCTACGCAGCCTATAAAGAACATAAAAAGAAAAAACAAAAAAAGCCGCGTATTTCGCGGCTTTTTGAATTCATTGGAGCGGGAAACGAGATTCGAACTCGCGACCCCAACCTTGGCAAGGTTGTGCTCTACCAGCTGAGCTATTCCCGCAGTGCAATTTATCGAACCATTATAACGAACAATCTTGTTTCGTCAATCATTTAATCTAAATTATTAGAAACAGTCCAGCCTTTTTTCCCTGCACACTCACCATCAATCATTTCTACCTCAACAAACTTTGCTTTCCCAAAAGCTTCTTGTATTTGCGAAACTTTTACTTTAGTTCCTTGAGGCATATGCTTACATTCTCCTTCACGATCCTCCTCTTCCGTGTCATCATAAGCGGCAATTGAACCAGGAACAGCAACCAACCTAACAGTTGCATCAGGGTCGTAAGTATTAACGCCTTTTAGCGCATAGGTTTGTCCTATAGCTAAATTGATAGCTTTGGCTACAGGAAGAGGCGGTTTATCTCCTCCACCCATCATCATAAGCCCAAAAATAACGATTACTAAAGCACCTATTCCTCCATATAACACTTTAGGGTTTGATTCCTTTAAAGCCATTACTTTAGAAACTATATTTTCTGTACCTTCAGAGACTGTTTCAACAGCATCATCCATTATTTCTTCTGCTTGATCAACAACGTCCTTTACTACTTCTTCTGCTTGCTCCACTGCATTTTCAATTTTATTTTCAGTTTCACTTATTTTTTCTTTTTCATCATTACTCATTTTTTTCCTCTTTTATCAAAGCCTTCAGAACATATTTAAAAATACAAAAACATCCATAAATTGCTTATTTTATAAATAATTGAGAACAATTTCAAAAATATCAATTCACTGTATATTATTTTCAACGTATTCAGAACATATTCTTCTTATAATTATAATTGAACGGACAAAGGTATCATGCTGACAAAACTTTTCAAGTTATCATTTAGTTTCATTGAAAATATTCTTATTTTTTACCTTTACATCGATATTACAAATGTATTATAGAGCAAAGTCCACCCTCAATTTATTTATAGAAGCATGAAGTCTGTCATAAAAGACCAATAAAACCTTATTTCTACCCGAGAACAGCTAGCTTAACCAACATAGAGTTAATCTTTTATTTCTTTACCTGTTGAGTTTTTTTCCTTCATCAATGCGTCGACACTCAAACTGCCAATATCCTTGACCAATATTATCCCCTCCTCTAAGCATAATAGGAAAATTCTTTCCTTTCATAAACATACGAACAATATCTCCATCCTTATAAGCCCCTGAAGCCATTAAAATGCATGTTTTTTCTTTAGATCTTGTTTTTACTCTATAAAGCAAAGCTTTATAATGCTTATTTTTTGAGTCATAATCACCCTCCATATCCATATCCATATCCATATCCATATCCATATCCATATCCATATCCATATCCATATAACTAACTGTGTATATCTGTTTTGATAAGGTTGAAATTTCAAACACAATTATTCCTTTCAATTTTGGCATCATAACTTTATTGACTATCCCTAAATAACGTTTGTACTCTGGTGCTTTTGTTTGTCTGCAGCTAACCAGACTGCCAATGGATAAAACCCCTTCTTTTGAAAAAAAACATGACAATTGTCTTTCTGAAAAAGATTTAGCTAACACCTCATGTTTCAAGTTTTTATTTGATGATAGCGATGAATAAATATCATTCAACCCTACAGCAACATATCTATCCAATCTATCAGAAAAAAGTGAATCTCCTTTTAAATCAATACCACTCCAACGCTCTCTAAGATAATTTAACAATCCTGTGGAGATTTTTTTTGAATCATTTTTTGTAAGACCTGTTACACCAAACCTAGATAGTTGCTTACTACTAAACTTATTTGATTGCTTAAGATTGCTATGCAACTTAATCAAGTTCAGGAAAATAGAAGCCCCTTCATTAGGATTTTTATCAACATTAAAATAAGGCTTTCTATCTTCATCAATTAATACAATACATTGAGCATTATGACCACTAACAGGCAGCTTCTCTACACTAACAAATTGACTTATAGTTTCAATTAAACCAATAATCTTATGCATTTCTCTTTGCATTAATCCGGATGGCTCAGAAAGGCTAAACAATAGAATCTGTATATACGAGTCTTGAGCAGAGGTACGTTTCCCTAATAAAGTTTCTTCATCAGGCACTTTCGTTTTTTCCTTCTTAATCTTGACACTCAACTTATAAAGTGAATGCAAATCAATCCAGATCCAGTCTGGAACAGGTAAAAACATTAATGAGTAACTAGTCACAATTCCAGCTAACCCTTTGATAGTTCTTTGAATTGCTATAGCTGCATTTTTGCCCTGCAACCATTTTATATTTCGGTGTGTTATCTCACGAACGACCAGCCAATACCCAAGAGTAAATTCCTTTTCAATGGAAACCAGTAGCTCAAAAATATGCTTCTCTTCATCTCCTTTGGGAAAGCCAGACCCAATTAATTGCGGACAAAGAGACCTTTTGATTTTAAAAAAACAAGGTCTTAATAATTCTAATACTTGTAATCTTTCTTGCAATGAAGCTTCAGTAGCGTTATATTTTTTTACAAAGTCATAGAATAGTTGTGCTGCTAGGTTAGGATTTGTAACTGGTAAGGAAGAAACCCATTGATTCACTGAAGCCTTATCATAAGATAATAAAAATTCATTATTTTTATTTTGCTCCGGTATGACCAGATAAAATGAGTTTTTCACTGATTAGCCAATAGTTAATTTCTTTAATTAAAATAGTTTAGACTATATTCAAAGAATTAAATTTGAGTATTTCAACTAAATGCATTACCTGGCTCCTTTTTTTGTCATCATTCCTTTTGACGGGTTATATCCCCAAAAAGCCACCAAAATAAAAATAATAAAAGCACAGAATGTATATAGAAAAGCATACTGATTAAACTCACCATACAGAGCAAACCTGATTAACTCAACTGCCTGAGAAAAAGGATTAAATGATGCAAGGTCATGTAAAAGTTCACTGGATTCCTTCATTTTCCACAAAGGGTACAGTGCTGTAGACATGAAAAACATGGGAAAAATAACAAAATTCATTACTCCGGCAAAGTTTTCTAATTGTTTAATAAAAGAAGATAATAATAACCCTAACGCACCTAACATCAAGCCGGAAAGTATCAATGCAGGCAACACCCAAATATAACCTTCCCAAGAAACTTGAATATCATAAAACCAGGCTATGATCAAAAACACATAGACCTGTAATATTGAAACCGACACGCCAGCAACTAGTTTACTCATTAATAGAAACCATCGAGGCAAGGGACACACCATTAGTATACGCATACTCCCCATTTCTCTATCATACACCATGGACAATGAACTCTGCATACCGTTAAAAAGCTGAATCATTCCCATTAGTCCAGGCGTAATATAAACTTCATAGAGAATATAGGTTTCATAAGGTGGAGTGATAGCCAACCCTAACGCAGCTCTAAATCCTGCAGCAAAAATAAACAACCAAACTAAGGGACGGACTAAAGCTGAAACAAAACGTTCTTTCTGCCGAACAAAACGCCATAACTCCCGACCAATAATTCCCCACATTGCTCGCCAATAGTGAAGTAAGTTCATTCCTCTCCCTGTGTTATTTGTTTAAAAGCCTCGGAAATCAATGACGTGTTTGTCGCTTTTAATACTACATCTACGGAGCCTTTTTCCTTTATTTTCCCTTGATGAAGTATAATTAATTGGTCTTCAGGATAAATCTCATCAATCAAATGGGTCGCCCAAAGAACGGCTAAACCATAATCTGAGACCAGTCGGTGAACGTGTTCAACTATTGACTGTCTACTTGACACATCTAGACCAACAGTTGGCTCATCCAATAATAATAATGAAGGCTTATGTAATAACGCTCTCACTATTTCCACACGCCGCCTATGCCCTCCATTTAACTGTCTAACTCTTTCGGAACGTCTTTCATACATATCTAAACGTTCTAGCTCTTCTTGAATTCGTTGTGCAGCCGTTTTTCGCCCTATCCCATGAAGTGCACTGTGATAATATAAATTTTGCATCACAGTCAAATCCATATCTAACGTTGTTTGCTGAAAAACAACACCTAATCTGGAGAGAGCTTGCCTTGTTTGTTTTTTTACATCAAATCCACAAAGCTTAATTTTTCCATCCTGAGAATCATACAAGCGAGTTATTAACGAAAATAATGTACTTTTTCCTGCACCATTAGGGCCTAGTAGAATGGTACATTCAGATGGGTCAATAGAAAAACTCACTTGATCAAGCGCTTTTTTTCTTCCATAAGAAAAACTTAAGTTTTCAACCTTTAAAGCAGCCACCTGACTTGAGCGTTCTCCAATCATGGCTTGGAAACAAGCCCCCAAGGAAAACGACCTACACCTATAGATTTAACAACTTTATGGCTTTCAAGGTCAATAATTGAAATATCGTTACTCTGTCCATTCGTGGTATATAGTCTTTTTTGATCAGGAGAAAATGCTAAATTCCATACTCGTTGCCCCACTAATAAAAACTTTTCAATTTCAAAAGTTTGAGCATTAATAACTGCCACCCTATTAGCAGACCCAATAGCAACATAACCCCATTTTTTCTCCTTATCAATAACTACACCTACAGGCTGAATTTTATCTGCAGTAACGCCAGGTATATCAAGCCTAATCTTTTTAATGATTTGTTTACTCTTTACATCTAAAATCATTAATGTCCCTGCTATTTCAGAAGTGACCCATAGCTGAGCATCATCAGCCGTAAAACTAGCCGCTCTTGGTCTAGGGTCAACCAACGTATTTTCTGTTATTTTATTGGTTTTAACATCAATCCAATGGATCATATTAGTCGTTTCAGAAGCACTAATTATCCATTGATTATTGGAACTTACCGCAATGCCTTCGGGTTCAACCCCTACTTTAATATGTGCAATATCCTTTTTATTGATAATATCAATAACAGTCACTAAATTATCATCCTCATTTGACACATATAAACGATCACCTGCTGAATTTAATGCGAAGGTTTCAGGATCATCGCCGGAGGGCAACTGCCCTATTTCTTTATAAGTTTCTGCATCAATAATTTTTACCGTATTATCATCGCTAGTTGCGACATACAAGTGTTTATAGTCGGGACTAATCGCAATACCCCTTGGCCGCTGACCTATATTTATTGTTTTTATTAACGCACCTTTAACAGGATCAACAATAGCCAATGCATTATCTTTTTCTAACGTTACAAAAACCGTTTCTGCCCGGAGCGTGAAAGCTAGAGTAGTTAAACCTAAAACTATAACGGCTTTTAAACCGAGAGAAAAAACTTGTTTTTTCATTTTTATATCCATTTTAATCACTTTAAATTATCAATGAATTGCTTAATTTTATCCTTGGCTTGTTTAATTAGTCTGTCCAATTCATTTTCGGATTTTTCATCCTTAATTTCTATAGGTAAAATCGTATTATTCTTAATCGAAGCATTATTACAACTTGATTCTGATTGATCAAACCCTAAGGTATCTAGTTCTGATTTAGGATGCAAAAAACCTTCTATCGGAGCCACTGAAACTAAAGACTTTGCTGCGGCTAATAAAACAGGCTGTCTTAATTGCCCATTCCATGCTCTAAAGGATAAAGGCTTACCTTTATAACCTTGAAGAGCAAATTCATTACCTAAAAAATAATCCTTTATTATTTGCATCTTATTAGATTTAGTTCGTACGGATGCCTCCCCTAGTGACCTAACCGCCAAATATGCACCATAATCTTCCTCTTCCATCCATCGACCAGCCTGTTCTTTAAATCGATTTTGAATTTGTACCGCTCCCCACTGCTCATGTGTTCTGTGCCATGAAGTAGCGACTAACCCTTGCGTACCAATAACAGGTCGAGGCATCCATGTTCGATAATCAAAATACTCACCAAACAATCCTCTCTCATCTGCAACCACTAATACATCATACTCATCTTCTTGAGTAAAAACTGGAACGTCCGACTGTGCAGTTCTACGAGCGTCATAAGTATGTGTCCACTGTTTGTCTACGATTATTTTTATTCCAAAACGACCTGCTGCTCGTTTAATTGCAGAGGCATAGTCCCTATCAGCTTGGGAGGGCCCTGTCACTAAAAACCATTTACTCCATCTTTTTTTCATCATATACTGAGCTAAGGCATCAGCCCTCATTGCTCTACTGGGCAAAAGATGAAAAACATTATCTAAGCATTGTTCATTTCTTAAAGCATCATCTACAGTTGTTGCATCAAAAAATAGCTTTCCTTTGCTACTTCCAAGCTTAACCAATTTTTTTAATTGCGTAGCAGGTAAATTAGTTACCACAAAGACAACATCTTTTCCAACTTGTTGTTGATATAGTTCAACAATATCAGCAGAAATGGGCACTAAAACTTTCTTTATTTCATATTTCTGGCCTGTAAACTCACCTGTTATGTTATTTTCCTTTATAGCAAGTTCTGCCCCGGTCAAGCCTTTATGTTGAATAAAAGGATCTAAATTAGATAAAGCCGACGGAAGTTTCAGTTCCTGACTAATATAAACAATTTTTATAACTTGTTTATCATCAGCAAAAGAAAAATTAATTGACCAGAAAAAAATTAAAAAAACATTTTTTAGTAAAACACGACTCATTTCCAACCTATTTAAATTATTAAAACTATTGCTGTGATTAAGAGTAAGCCAAGGTGTTGGGTTAACGTTCGAATTGTTACAACCTACGCATTTTTTACTTTCAATCACCTACATTAAAGCAAGAGGTATTTCAGAAACCCTCACTTCTATAGCTTATAATGGGCAAATTATTCAACCAAGTCAACAACCCACTAACAATAGTTAAATGGAATCCATCATTATATTTTCAGTCATCTTTTTTGCCTTTGCTTTCTCTTTAACTAAACATATTTCTGCAATAATGTATCCTCTGAGTGCAATTCTTTTCTATGTCTACTTACCTATTTTATATGCCTCATCCAGGATAAATATTCTACATCATAAAAAAGAAAAAGAAGTTTTCCATATAAAATTTTATCCTATGGAACTTGGTCTATGGCTCGCTAGCACTTGCTTTTTAGCTTTTGTTATTTCTCATTTGCTTGCTGATTTATTATTTCACCATTTAGAGCACCTTTATCACTTTACCTATTTTTTAATTATACTTGGACTTGGTGGAATTGTTTATTGTGAGCTAGATGTCAATAAACTTCATATTTCATCTAAAAAAACAGCTTTTGAACTTCAAGGAAAATTTCTTTCATTTGAAATATTTTTTATCATTTTTATTTTTTTTGCAATGAATCATTAACGTGTAAGGAAAAAGACGTTATCATTAAAACCCTACCTTCACTTAAAACTTCAGGTATAAAAATGCAAAATAAAGCCATCTTAACATCTGAATTAACTTGCCCCGATTGTGGCTATAAAAAAATAGAAACAATGCCTACTGATGCTTGTCAGTGGTTTTATGAATGCGAAGAATGTAATAAATTATTAAAACCAAAACCTGGAGATTGCTGTGTCTTTTGTTCATACGGTTCAGTTCCTTGTCCACCCATTCAAATTGCTGCTTCAGGTAAAAAAATTGGTAACTGCTGTGGTAGATAATTTAAACTCCCCCTCGTCTCAAACTTTCAGACATAAAAACAGATGGTGTTGATTAATGCTATTAGCAGGTGATATAGGCGGTACTAAAACAAACCTTGCCTTGTATACTATAAGTAGCGAAGGGAATTTGCACTGTGAATTTATGCAAACTTTTGCTAGTGCTGACTATCCTCAGTTTAACGAACTATTTTCAATTTTTATACAAGCAGATATAGTCATTGAATCCGCATGTTTTGGAATTGCAGGCCCTATTGTTAATCAACGCTGTCAGACCACTAATTTGCCCTGGATAATTGATGCTGAAGAGCTTTCTTTAAAACTAGGAACCCATAAGATTAAACTATTAAATGACCTAGAAGCAATGGCTTTAGGTATGTTACATAGTTCTTCTGATGATTTGATTGAACTCAACCCTCATGCTAAAACCCAAAATGGAAATATCGCAGTAATTGCTGCTGGGACTGGATTAGGTGAAGCTATTCTTTTTTGGGATGGCAAACATCATCACCCTATTGCAACCGAAGGAGGCCATAGTGATTTTGCACCACAAACGGAACAACAAGATAAGTTTCTAGTATTTTTACGTCAGAAATTTAAGGGGCATGTGAGTTGGGAACGGGTACTCTCAGGTGATGGGTTTGGTCATATTTATGACTTTCTTGTGGCAACTGGTTTTGCTCCGGCTTGTTCGTCGGTACCATCTACAGATAAAAATAATTCGACCAAACTCGACCGAAATGCAATTATTTCCACTTTAGGAATTAATAACGAAGACCCGGCATGTATCGAAACAGTACGCTTGTTTGCTGAGCTTTATGCAGCAGAAACAGGCAATTTAGCGCTTAATTGCTTATCTACAGGTGGCATTTATATCGGTGGAGGCATTGGTCCTAAAATACGCCCTATTCTTGAAAATGAAACTTTTATGCGCTCATTTAAAAATAAAGGTCGGTTTAAAAACCTATTAAGTACTATGCCAATTAAATTATCTTTAAACCCTAATACACCGTTACTCGGTGCTGCCCACTATTTTCAAACCCTTTAAATTCTTCCATATAAGATATCCTTTTTTAATCATTTTAAAATAACCAACTAAATTAGTTGGTCTTATGTGACTTGGTCACAGACTGCAATGTTATTACCTACTAATATACTTACTATATTAATTATATTCATTTGGTTTTAACCATCTCTTCAGAGCTTTTTGTAAAAATTAATATAAACCCATAATAAAACTTAGAGGACTTTTAAAATGATCAACTTTGTATTAGATATTTTTTCTGTTATGTTTCAAATAAATATGAGAGATACTCATGAAGTACCATTTGCCATGCCTTTACTGATGGCTTGCATGGTTGGTGGCTTGGTTGGCTTTAGTATCGTCAGAATGATTGGTAATGAAAAAGAAGAAGAAAGAAAAGCACGGGAAGCACAAGAAGTTTTAGATGGAAGAAGAACTAAATGATAATATTTCTGGTCAGTTTTTATAGAGCATTATTATAGTTATTACTTATTTCTATTTAAAACTGACCAACCTTATTTACTTCAACCAGCTTTAACCCTCCCCTTTTTTCCTAAATAAACAATTTAAACACTTGATTTATAAGTAACTTGTAAAATACTATTACAATCCAATCTTTTATCATTCAAACTAGTACTGGCATTAAAAGCAACACCTATTCTTAGTTGTTTTTTCTCACAAAAAAACTAAAAAAATCGACTGTAAACCAATACCAGCCACTCTCTTCAAAAAAAAACCTACCCCCCTAAAAAAGACAATTTTGTGTATAATATCTAAACTTTAAACTCATCATTCATTTCCCCATGATATCAACCATATTGACTGCTGCTTTATTTATGGTCGTCCTTGGGGTTCTTCTAGCTATCATTTTAGCTTTTGCTAACAAAAAACTATATGTTTATGAAGATCCTCGCATTGAAGAGGTAGATGAGATGCTGCCACAGGCCCAATGTGGAGCCTGTGGCGTACCAGGATGTCGACCTTTTGCAGAAGCAGTTGTCAGTGGAACAAAAAACCCATCAGCATGTACTGTAAATACGCCGGAAGGAAATGCAGAAATTGCCGCTTTTATTGGTGTCGATATGGGGAAGACTGAAAAAGTCGTGGCAAGACTTGCTTGCGCGGGTGGAACCCATGTAGCTTACACTAGGGCAAAATACAAAGGATTACAGTCATGCCAGGCGGCGGCGGCAGTATCAGGCGGAGGCAAAGGTTGTAATTGGGGATGTTTAGGTCTTGCTGACTGCGCAGATGTCTGTGATTTTGATGCCATTTATATGGATAAACATGGACTACCCATTGTAGTTGAAGACAAATGTACCGCCTGTAATGATTGTATTGTCGTTTGCCCCAAAGACTTATTCTCGCTACAACCAGTCAGCCATAAATTATTTGTTGCCTGCAAAAGCCTTGAAAAAGGAGACAAAGCATTAGAAGAATGTGAAGTCGCCTGCACAGGTTGTGAAAAATGCGCTGTTGATGCCCCTAAAGGTTTAATAGAAATAAAAGATAATTTGGCTATTATTGATTTTAAGAAATATGATGAAATATTAGTTGATAAAACTCCGATTGAACGTTGTCCAACGGGGGCTATTGTCTGGATTGATAGTAAATTAGGCACCACACGATCTAGCGTGGGGAAAGCAGCTAAAAAAACTATGCGTACAGAATCATTGCCTCAAATATAACCTATAAATACGCAAAGTATAAATTAAGAAAGACAGCTAAATAATGGAAAATCAAAATGATTTAACAGCTCTATGGTAACCCAACAAGTTTAAACTTACCCTTATTTTGGGTTTCAGCGAAAAGAAACAATAAACCCCATAGAACGACTCACTGTAATCACACCAACACATAAAGCACATAATCACAAAGGTAAATAATGGCTCTTTTTGGTAAGAAAAAACAAGATAAAATTTCCAAATACCCCGGTATACGTAAAATAATGAACGGTGTCTCTGCCGTAATACTGTGTGAAAGAGAATCCAGTGATGCTGCTAGTGTTTATTTAACAACGTCCGCTTCTGAAATGAGTGTACTTTGGAAACAAGAAAAAAACAAAGGCCACCTAAATATATCTAATAGAACTCTCATTTCTATTGATTCTGAAAGTGCTAGCACTGCTTTAACAGCAACTTCTGGATTATCCCTTTCTGGCTTAAGAGCTTCACACTTTAGCTCTTCAACCTATAGCATTGCATCTATGCGCGAGTCTTTATATGCTGCGGTTGGAAAAAGACTTCCATATGTATTAAATTTAGTTTGTACTGCAACCACAAAAGCCACATCAAACCACTATTGTAGCCATGATGATTACCATAGTATAAGCGACACAGGTTTCATTCAGTTTTTTGCACATAACAATCAATCTGCCGCCGACCTTAATCTTATCGGCAGAAAAATAGCTGAACTTAGCTTAAATCCAGTCGCCGTTGCTCAAGATAGGTTTCTAACCTCTGATTTAGTAGAGCCACTGAATCTTCCAGAACGTGAACTTATTGAAGAATTTGTAGGTTTACCTGACGATATTATTACGACACCCACACCTGCTCAAAATATTTTATTTGGTAAAACTCGCCGTCGAGTTCCAGAAACATGGTCAGTTGACCAACCTACACAAACGGGTGGAAGTCAAAACCCGGATAGTTACATGCAAACAGTTGCAGGACAACGACCTTATTTCTTTGACCATGTTACTGATATTACGGATCAATGCATGGAAGAATGGTTTGAATTGACCGGTCGCCGTTATCGTCGAATCAATCAATATTTATGCAAAGATGCTGATTACTTGATTATTGCTCAAGGTAGCATTATCAACAATGCAAAAATGACCGCTGCTTATTTACGCAGTACTCGTAAACTCAAAGTTGGTGTTGTTAACTTAACTGTTTTCAGACCTTTTCCTGGTGACTTACTAAGTCAAATTGTTAAAGGAAAAAAAGGGGTACTTGTTCTCGAAAGATCAGACCAGCCACTGGCAGAAGACTTACCGATTATTACCGAGATACGCAGTTGTGTTAGTAAAGCAATCGATAATGGAAGGGCAAAAAGAATTGCTTTTGCTAATTATGCCAGTTATGCAAAAACAACTGATATTTCTCCTTTATATTCAGCCTGTTTTGGATTAGGTGGTCGTAATATAAAAGTCAGCGATATTATCGGAGCCGTTGACAACATGCTTCCAGAAGCTAAACAACTTAAATTTGCCTACCTTGGAATAAACTTTATCAGTAATAAAAACCTGTCTCCGCAACAGGAAATACAACATCATTCTGTTATTGAAGCCTACCCGGAGATCGGCAACCTTACTTTAACCAGCAATGAAAACCCAAGTTTATTACCTGAAGATGCAAAATCCATTCGTATTCATTCTTTAGGTGGATGGAAAAATGACTTTCTAGGTCAAGACCTTGCTCAAACTTTATTTGATCATTTTAATTTAGAAGTTAAAGCTCAGCCCTTCTACGAAGCTGAAAAAAAAGGCCAACCTACTACTTTTTATTTAACAACTGCTTCAAAGTCATTCCACCTGAATGATGAACATAACACTGTTAATACAGTATTGGCTCTTGCTCCTAATGTTTTTTCTCATAGTAATCCATTAGCAGGAATTGTTGAGAACGGGGTATTTATTATCCAAAGCCAACAAAATGAAGCAATTGATGTATGGCATAGTTTTCCAACCAGCGCTCAGAAAATACTATCTGATAAAAATATCAGAGTCTTTTTTATTGATGCCTCTAGCCTTGCACAAGATGAGCTGAAAAAAGAAAATAATGAGATAAACTCATCTTTTGATTTTCAACACCTTATTTTTAAATCTGCCTTTTTTAAAACAACTGACATTATTCAGGGTTCTGATAAAAATGAAGAACAAATTCAGTCTGTTATTGGTGAAAACATAGGCCTGATTCAACGTAGCTATAATAGCCTACAAGAAATTATTGTCACAGAAATGAATGTTGGTGATACAACTTCATCAGCCCTAAGTGAACCAACAGCCCCATTATTGTTACAACAAAAACCAGCTAATGAATCAGCTATTGCAAATATTCATCGTTTTTGGAATCAAACGGGCAGTCAATACAGCAATAAAAAAAGCGCAAAAGAAAATCTTGTTGGCCCTTTTGCAGCTTTAGGTGTAGTTCCTGCCGCAACGGGTATTTTTGGTGATATGACCGCAAATCGCTTACAACATCCCCAGTGGATCCCGGAAAACTGTAATGCCTGTGGAAACTGTTATACATCCTGCCCTGATAGTGCCATTCCAGGGTTGATTAATACGGTAAGTGAAGTGTTTGAAACCAATATTAAACGTATTGAAAAATCAGGCCATGTTGTTAAACACTTACGCCGAGCGATTCGTACAGTAGAAAAAAAATATCATGAATTAACCGTTGGTAAATCAGTTGGTACGACTTTAGACCCGATTTTTGCCAAGGCAATTGGGGATACCATAAAAGAATACCCGGAGCCTGATCAGGAAGAAGTTACACAAGAATTTAAATGGTTTAAAGAGAAAACAGGTTCATTCAAATTTGCTCTGACTAAACCTTATCATGATGATATGAACAGCCACATGCCCAGAAATGGTGGTTTATTTTCCATCACTATTAATCCAAATAGCTGTAAAGGCTGTATGGAATGTGTGTCAGTTTGTGAGACTGATGCATTAGCCGTTGTAGAACAAACGCCAGAATCCATTCAAACACTTCGTGATAATTGGGCTTACTGGCTAGATTTACCAACTTCAAATAAAAAATACAGCCGTATAGATGATCTGCAAGCTAAACATGGTGTTTTAAACACCTTATTACTTGATAAGAAAAACCATAGCAGTATGCAGAATAGTGACAGCACACGCGCAGGGAGTGGTGAAAAAATAGTTATTCATCTGTTTTCCAGTACAGTCACTGCATTAATGCAACCACGTATTGAAAAACATATTAAGCAAATTGACCAACTGATAACAGAGCTGGAAAAACATATTCGCCTACAACTAGTTGAAACAGTTGATATTAGTGATATAGATGCCTTAGAAACAGCTATTGACCAAAATCACAATGTAGACCTTACCTTATCTCGATTAACGGGCACACTTGATAAAGATAGAGCGACTCACCCTATTGATCCAAAATGGTTAAGATGGGTATTACAATTAGTAGAAAAATTAAAACAGCTAAGATGGAGTTATAAACAAGGACCTTCAGGAGAAGGTCGTGCAAGCTTAGGTATAGCTAGTGGGAGTTTCTCCGACGCAGCCTGGACAGCTAATTTTCCATTCAACCCCTACCCTTTTCCCTGGACTCACCATATAACACAAGATGCGCCTTCATTGACAATGGGGCTTTTTGAAGGCCAGATGGTAAAAATGGCAGAAGGGTTTAAAGCTATCCGTACGGCAGAACTAGAAATTAAAGGTAAATACGATAAATCAGAACATGACAATTTTTTTGCACATTTTGATTGGCACCAGTTCAGTGAAGAAGAATACCTACTCTGCCCCCCCCTAGTTACATTAAGTTCAGAAGGAACAAGCTTTAACTCTGGATTGCAAAGCTTATCTTCCAGTTTGATGTCTGGACTTCCAATCAAAGTACTGGTACTAGATAATCAGCCATCAGAAAATACTACCAGCTTGCGTAAAGAGTTAGGACTTATTACGATGGCTCATCGTACTGCCTATGTCCATCAAAGCTCACTGTCTAATTCAACTCATTGTTTGGCAGGTTTTATTGATGGATTAAATTACAGAGGACCAGCTTTATGGTCTATCTATGCATCTAGTCAACCTGAAAATGGAATGGCTAAAAATTCTCTAACAATGCAAAGTAAAATTGCTGTTGAGTCTCGCGCTTATCCTCTGATGACTTTTGACCCCAGAAGGGGAAAATCCTGGGAAGAATGCATTAGCCTGCTTGGTAACCCTGATATAGATCAAGACTGGATCACTTATTCTTTAGATTACACTGATGAATATGGGAATAAATTTTCTATGGATGTTCCTCTCACCTATGCTGACTGGGCATTAACTGAATCAACTTTTGCCCAACATTTTAAACCTGTACCTGCCGATGGTAATTCAAATAGCATGGTGTTGTTAACTGAATATCTTGATATGGATAGTCATGGACAAGCTAATAATATTCCTTTTATTTGGGCAGTTCATCCACACAGTAATCATTTATTAAAAGTAGTTGTTTCTGCAGCAATCGTTAAAACAACACAAGAACAAAAAGATTATTGGCATACCCTAAAAGGATTAAGTGGTGACAGTAGAGTCGAAATAGATACCCAAGCAATTGCAGATCAAGCAAAAGCTGAAATGGCACAAACAATTACTGAAGGCTTAATGAGCATGGTAGGTGGGGATGCGAGTGCTTTAACTCGGATATTATCGGAAGTACCTGCTGTTTCAGCTAAAAATAGCATTTCATCTGAAACTAAAACAAAACCCAAAATAGAAGAACAAAAGCCTACGCAAAAACCATTAGAAAAACCAAAAACCGAAAAATCTGCAGCGAAAACAACTGATGACAAAAAAAAAATAGCACATGAACCAGTCTGGATAGAGACCCCAGATTGCACAACCTGTGATGAATGTGTTGAAATTGCCCCTGCAATATTTCAATATAATGAAGAGAAAAAAGCCATCGTTATAGACCCCACTAAAGGGACTTTTGAAGATATTGTACGTTCTGCTGAAAAATGTACCGCTGTAATCATTCATCCCGGAACACCATGGAATCCAAATGAACCCAATCTGGAACAGCTTATTAAAAGAGCAGAGGAGTTTCAATAATTGCTTGTTTTAAACTTTGTAAGGCAATAGGAAATAAATAACCTGCCCATTATTCAACTTGAGGATGAAAAGTTGGTAGGTTTCACATAGTTGTACTATGATTTTTAGGGTGCTGATTTATAATGATGTTGTTTTTATAAGCTTATGATAATTAATAATAATTTAATCTGTAAAATATAACTAATTTACTAGGAATAGCTTGGTTTTTTGAAAAAACTCTCGTTTTTAGCCAAAAATATGAAAAATGCCATTTTTTATGGTTACATCGCAGTTTTTCATAAAATAACCATTAATTGAAATAAAAAAATACCTTAATATTTATCAATATTCTTTCTAGCATACCTTTTGAAAAAAAACACATTATATAAAACCAGCACCCATTTGATAGATTACTATACGCATGTATTCAGTGCGATCATACAACTTTGGATGAGCTAACTGCATAATCAGGCATACGACCCTGAAACCAAAATTCTTTATTTAGATAATGTGAGCGTAGGAGCCGATAATTACGAGGTTAACTTATCTCATAATGAAGATCAAATCTTTTCTGTTATTGGAGGAGCAACAAAGAAAAAGTACTCTCAATCAATCATTGGATCATGGAAATCGGAAGCTTTTGAGATTGAATATAAAACAGGTGAAAAGTTGAATGCCTCTTTTATTTTTATTTTTGATAGTAATGAACAAGCGACTCTTTCTCTTATCTATGATATTGATAATGACAATATCGGTGAATCAGCTAAGCTTTCAGGTCTAACAGCTTTTGGTTATGCTTTTTCTATGCTCTATTCGGTTGAGAATAACACAAGAAAAATTAAGCTAAAATACCAACTTATTAACAATAAGTGTGATCACGTTGGAAACAGTATTTTAGAGTCAGGGCTCTGTGTTACAACCCAACCTTTTTCACTAGATGGCGATGTATTATCATTTGAATCTACAATTCCTTTTTTTGGAGATTCAGTATTGTTTTTTGGTGGTGAACGCTTGAATTTCCCACAAAGTTCTTCAAAAGAAATTAAGTTAAATAGACAAGAATAGTAAGGTGGACAGACTATTTGTAGGTATTCACAGTCAGTTTTTTTGTTATAGTCAGTAGCCACAATAAGCAATTAGTTATGTAAGGAAGTAATTGCCTATGAAGTGTGAAGAGTACATAAATTTTTTGTACCTATAAAACCTTTACTCCTAAATTATGCTATACGGGTTATTTTATCCACTTCATCTAAAACAGGCCTTCCTTTTTCAACCCTATTCCTACCCTTTTTCTTAGCCGAATATAATGCGGTATCAGACGATTGAATTAATTGAGCAGCAATTTCCGCCGTACTTGCTTTTGGCATGTTACTCGGCTCATAAGTAGCCAAGCCTATTGAAATAGTAACTTTAATAACTTCATTGTTAAAAGGTACTGAAAGTTCTTTAATAGATGCTCTTATTCTTTCAGCAATATCACCCGCTTTTACTTCATCAATAGTTGATAACAAGGCAACAAATTCCTCACCGCCATAGCGAGCCAAGACATCATTGCTTCTTAATTGCTTTTTGATCATTCCTGCAACTAACGCTAAAACTTGATCCCCTGCCTGATGTCCATAAGTATCATTTATTGCTTTAAAGAAATCAATATCTAAAAACAAACAACTTAATGGATCATCATTTCGCTGGCTTCTATCAATTTCTTCACCAATTCTTTGCTCTAGAAAGCGCCTGTTATTAACCCCTGTTAACGTGTCAATATGACTTGTTCTACGTAACATTTCGTAATTTAAATTATTTTCCAGACAGATACTTACAACAGATACCATATGCTCGATAAAATCTGTTGCCATATTATTTATGAATCTATTTGATGTATAACTCCCCAGGTTTAATGACCCAAAAAACTTACCTCGTCTACTTAGCGGTATGATGGCTACTGAAGCTGGTTTTCTTACAAAGTCAGGAAAAAATCCGGCACAACTTGCCTGTTTGTAAGCCCCTAAAAATGGCCTGGAAGATAAGCCAAAGGTACTTTTTAACAATTCTTTATCTTCTAGCAATAAAAGCCCATCTTTAGATTGATAATCATAACTATCCTCATTAAGAAAACGTGCAATATCACCCTTTTCATCTATTAAACAAAAGCTCACTGCATCTAGATCAAAGAATGACTTAGTTTCGTTTAGCATATGATCAATCATAGCGGGTAATGAGTTAAGGTTGAGTAGTTTCATTTCAAAGACTTGAAATCTTTTTAAAGTCAAACTGTTCTCTTGGACGCGATCCAGCATTCCATCTAAATGGCTTTGCAATACACATAAATCTGTTGTGATATCTTCTTCCAATCTAAACTACTCATTTATAGATAATATTATTTTAGATAGTAGCAGTTAAACAAATTTTTTCAACCATTTTTAATACTTTAGCATAACATCATCATGCTAAAATTAACCCAATTCTTGTTCTAAAAAAATAAAAGTTAATGGCACATTCTGATAAGGATAAAATTCTAAAATTACGTAAAATCATTCGTCAACATAATACGCACTATTATACCCATGACAATCCAACTATCACTGATGCAGAATATGATAGGCTTATTAAAAAATTAAGGCAGCTTGAATCTAACAACCCCGAATTAATCATTCCTGACTCTCCTTCTCAAGTAGTTGGAGGAGAGGTTTTAACTGCATTTACTAAAGTTAATCATGAAGTCCCCATGCTTTCTCTAGGTAATGTTTTCTCTAAAGAAGAGTTATTCGATTTTATCTCTCGCTTAACTAATCGCTTAAACAACCCTGAAGAACTTCTTTTCTGTGTTGAACCAAAGCTTGATGGACTTGCAATTAGTTTACTTTATGAAAAAGGAACTTTAGTTAGAGCAGCAACAAGAGGAGATGGAAATATTGGTGAAGATGTTACTCATAATATAAAAACCATCAAAAACATCCCTCACACTTTAAAAGGTCAAAATATTCCCGAAACCATAGAGATTAGAGGCGAAGTTGTAATGCCCATTGCTGATTTTAATAATTACAATAAAAAAGCCCAAGAAAAAGATGAAAAAGGTTTTGCTAACCCCCGAAATGCCGCAGCAGGTAGCTTACGTCAACTTGACTCTAAAATAACAGCTAACCGACCACTCGCTTTTTATAGCTATGGCATAGGCTTACTTTTAAACCACACTTTGCCTAAAAGTCATTACCAAAGATTATTAACATTAAAAAAATGGGGGCTCCCCGTTAGTGAAGAAATTTTTCTAAAATCTGATGTCTCTGGTTGCCTAGATTATTATCAATCTATTCTACAAAAACGTAATTTGCTTCCTTATGAAATAGATGGTGTTGTTTATAAAATTGATGATATATCACTTCAAGAACGAGCGGGTTTTATTTCACGCGCTCCACGCTGGGCTACAGCACATAAATTCCCAGCCCAAGAAGAACAAACTGTTTTACTTAATGTTGAGTTTCAGGTTGGGCGTACAGGTGCTATTACACCAGTTGCAATACTCGAACCTATTTTTGTTGGAGGAGTAACTATTAGCCGCGCCAGCTTACACAACCAAGATGAAATTGAACGATTAGGGATAAGAATTGGAGATACTGTTGTGGTCAAAAAAACTGTAGACAACATGAATCCTGAGGTAGGTGATATTGTACAATTTACAATAGTAGTGACAAATAAAGGGTTCGATAAAAAACTACAATTAAAAGACGTACTTCCCTTAACTCCTGTCACTGATCAATGGACACAAAGCACCGTAGGAGCATTTGAATACATAGAGGGCTCACTACAAATCATAAGTGGTATTGATGTAAATTGT
>JAKIVF010000186.1 GCA_021647145.1 Methylococcaceae bacterium
GTTGAGGTTGGCTTATTGATTGTCTGAGTCTAGTTAATCCGACGAATGCTTGACTAATTGCGTAAAAATCATGATCGTTCTTTGCTTGTAATTGAATTAATTTATTGCTGTATATATCAACAATTTCTTTATATAATTTTTTTTTACTTTAACAGATATATAATAAAAAGGAGGTTGGAAGTAATAAATAAAAGTAGCTTTCACTTTGACCAAATAAAGTCAGGTGGGAAATAAAATATGAAGTAAAAGCTAGTTAATGAGAGTCTTCAAAATAACTTATGAAGGAAAAACAATATGATTGACTCTCATGGGCGTATTATAGGGTGAACTTGTGTTCTAATTGTGAAAATTTATAAAATATTTAATAATATGTTAAATTTTATCTATGTTTAAATTTATACATCAAAATAGAAGCTGCCACAGCAACGTTAAAACTTTTGACATTCTCTTGCATCTCAATGTGTACAACATGGTCGCAAAGCTCTAAAACTTCTTTTGAAATTCCATGCCCCTCATGTCCCATAAGTAGAACCCACTTTTGTGCTACTTCGAGTTTGGCTAAAGGAATAGATGCGTTAGTGATTTCTGCTGCATAGAGGGTGTACCCCTCTATTTTTAGGGCTTTTAGTGTCTCTTTTATGTTACTGTAACAGTGTAGTTTTAAACGGCTACTATGTCCCATAGAGACGCGTAAAGCACGTCTTCCAAAAGGGTGTGGTGCTTGTGTTGGAACCAAATAGGAGTTAATACCAAGTGCAGAAGCTGAACGGGCGATGGAGCCGACATTTTCACTAGAAGTTATGTTGTCAAGCATCACAATCTGTTTGTCCAATTTTTCTAAAGGGGTCTCTTTGGGGCGAACACCATGTAACATCACATTATGATGGACTTTATGCCCTACAATGGTTTGCATAAGCTCTTTGGTAGCCACATAGCATTTAGAGATATTTTTTGCCTCAATAAGTTCAGAAAACTCATCATAATAAGATTGGGTAGCAAAAATACTTTTCACTTCAATCTCTGTTTCTAAAATAAGATTAACAACTTTTGAAGAGTCTGCCACAAAGGAGTTATCTTTGGTAAAGGCATTGTCTCGAAGTTGTTGGTAGATAAGAAGTTCAGTAATATTTACATCATCTATATGGATTAAATTCATATGGCAATTATAATCTTACTTTTGTATGTTCAACGTTAGTTGGTGTTTTCCTATGAAAACTTTTTGTTTCTCTTTAATAGAAGCGAGAGCTGTAAGTTTAATAGTATCTTTATGCCAAACTATCGGACTATTTTGTACAGTTTGACGCAGCTTTTCAGCGTATTCAAAAAGTGCTTGCTGTGTTGGATTTTTAATGTAGACCACAAATTCATCGCCACCCAAGCGTGCAGGAAAACCAATACCTTGTGAGGACTCATGTAGTATTTTAGAAATGTGCTTCAATGCTAAGTCACCTGCATCATGCCCATATTCATCATTGATAAATTTGAATTTATCCACATCTATAAGAATAATACCAATACGTTCGTTGCTTGCTTGTTGAAGTATTTTCTCCATTTTCATTTCAAAATAGCGACGATTGGCTATTTTGGTTAAATGATCCTTGGTACTAATGGTATATAGGTACTTATTGGTCGCTGTTAATTTGGCGGTAGCCTTTTGAATATCTTTTTCCAGGCTGTAGTTCATTTTTTTAACTTTATTACTGGATGCCGATAATTTTTGAATTAGCGCAGAGATTGCCGCATACATCTGGCGAATTTCTAAAGGCGCACTTTCTGGAGCTTTTCCTAATGAGGTAAAGGTTTCAGAGCGTATTCTTGCTTCGCGGGCTTTAACGGCTAATTCATTAATCGGTGCTGTTATTTTTTGTGTTAAGAAGTGAGCGATAATAAGTGAAATCAATATACCAAAAGCCAGCCATTGAGAAACTGTTTTCACAACTTTCTTTACATGAAAACCTAATTCCGATACTGGCTGATTGATATATATTTTCCAACCAGGGTGTTCAAGTTGAACAAACCCAGAAATCATATCCATTTTTAAAAATGGGGAATAAAACTTAACAATACCTTCTTCGCTTACTTCTTTTGCTTTTTTAAAAATATCTGTTTTAGAAAGGTCTCTAATTTCATCAACCCACTCTTCATTTGGGTGGGCAACAATCAAGCCTTTTGAATCAAGGATGGCACAATGACCACGCTCACCAAATCTTATACTATCACACGTCTTTCTTATGAAACTAAGGCTAAGCTCTACCAACAAAGTGCCTTTCTTATTCATATAGTCATCAACAACATTTTGCTTAAGTAAGATAACAGGTTGGTCACTAATAGTACTTTTGAATACACTTGATATATAGTTTTTAGTATAGTAATTATCGTAAGTCGCCAGCCCTTTTGCTTTCGAACCGCCATCGTAATCTAACTTAATATCTGTTAATTTTTTATAACGTTGAGCAATAGCCACATGTGAAATATTCGATCCCTTAGGGATATAGCTCATCGTTACAATATCATTATTTGGCTCAAGGAATTCCTCAAGATATATTTGAATCCGCTTAGCATCATCAGGACCTAAACGAGCAAGCTCTTTAGTTAAGGGCTTCAGTGATTGTTGTTGAGATTTAAAAAACAGGTTCACCGTACTCTCTAGGTTTTTAGCCAAGAAGCGATGCTTTTCTAAAATATCTTGTCTTACGCTTACCCAAGAGCCCTGAGTTAAGCTGGTTGCCAGAAAGCCAAGCGGAACCAACATTACAAGCACCAAGCTACTCATTACTAATAATGAGATAGACTTGGTGAAGTAACTTCCGATAAAGCTAAAAGGCGCTTTTATTATTTTTATCATGCACGTATTGTAAACAAGACTGACTTAACAAAAGATGAATAGCTTAATAATTATTATAAAAATTTTAGATGGAGACCATTGCACGAGTCAGTGGCGAAAGACATGAGCATACTATCTATGCACATTAGATTACTCGAATGTAAATGAATCTAGACCCTTAAAAAAAATATAGGTATTATTTTTTGTCGAAGCGTCATAAAACTGTCTCACGAAAGGCATAACACTGAAAAATTAAACTTTCGTGCCTTTCGTGGACTGTCCTTTACAATGGAGTGACAATCCTCAAATAGATAATACTAAAACTCGCCTGTAGCCCCTGCTTCCATGATATCTAAGATCACTTGCTTAACTTTAGTCGCTTCTTTAAATAATTTATCAGGTAGGGTTTTACCACCAAAAATCATCATATCCATATCCAAAGCATATAACCAAAGCTTGCCTTTTTTATCTTCAACCATTGCGATACGACAAGGCAGGTAAGCAGAAAATGCATCTGAATACTCAACCATGGTCATGGCTGTCATTGGGTTACAGTATTGATAAATAGTTAACAAGCGTTGTTTTTTTCCTGTTTTCGCTTCCACTTCTTTTGACAACGGTAACACCCCTACCGCCTTTATATTGAGTTCTGTAGCGACTGAACCCATCGCCTCCGCTGCATCTTCTGCAGAAATACCGTCTTCTATTTGTTTTTTCCAAACGGTTGCATCAGCCGATGTGCCAGTTTCTTTTAGTTTTGTCCACATATCACCGTAAACTTTCTTTGCACCAGGATCTAGCGCATTCAATGCCGCCATTTCTCCCCCAAACTTGCTATAAGCGTAACCGCCACCAATTAATGCAATTAAGCCGATTATGGCTAAGATATTTCTAATGAGTCCCATGTTTACCTCCCGAGAAAACAGGTTAATTTTTTGAGACTTCAATATTGAAGTCTCTTATTGTCGTGAAGCCCCTATTAATTAGAGGCTTCAAGTTTATTACCAAGTTGTATTAATATTTTTCATTAAGCCAAAGCTTTTAACAAAAGGTCCTGCCATCTTAGGGTTTTTCATCATTGCGCCGTAATCACCTTCTTTAAACTTTAGCTTCCCGCTGGCATACGCCATGCCTAGCCCAGCCATACCGATACCTTTGCTGACCCACTTTTTCCAATCTTTAGGGTTTGCACGCATATCCCAGTCAGGTGTTTCGCCATTATAATCACCAGCACTGATGCATTCACCATCAACTACGGTGAATACACCCCGTGGCTCATCTTCATCTTTGTAACCACAACAGATGACTGAGTTGAAGCCAATTTCTGCGAGCTTATCTTTTACTCCGGGGTCATTGTTCCATTCATCTTTTAAAGCATTCATCCAATCTGCACAAAATAGTTCTGACATTTTTTAATTCTCCATAGCGGTGGATTGTTGTTTCTATCAAGGTGATAAAAACGTGAGGGTGCTCTGATCGTAAAACAATAAGCTTCTGTTTCAGAGCTACCTTAATCATATACACTTCAGTATAAAATGACAGTAAACAGCTAAATTTTATACTTTTTATCAAGTAGTAGTGTGGGATAAAATTAAGGAATAACAACGATCTTAGTACTATCAATAGCCTTTATTTTTTCTGCTGTCTCGAGTGAAATTAAGCAGCGTTTACTGCCCATAAAAGTAAAAGCCAACGTCCCATCAATTAGCTCTTGT
>JAKIVF010000187.1 GCA_021647145.1 Methylococcaceae bacterium
CTCACCCGTCCGCCACTCGTCATCACAAGAGCAAGCTCTCGCATGTTACCGTTCGACTTGCATGTGTTAAGCATACCGCCAGCGTTCAATCTGAGCCATGATCAAACTCTTCAGTTTATAATCAGTTGAAACTAAGTAAGATTAGTTTCCAATCTTGGCTCGACAATTCCAGTTGAGATAATCAACCAAAAATTTACTTATTGACGTTTTTTCACAGAGCCTTCTCGCGAAGGCTCTCTTTTTGAATTGACGTGAATATCGTGTCGAATATTTTTACTACAGCTAAAATATCCAGCACAAGTACCCACACAAATTATTTCGATTTCGTTTTTAAAGAGCTTAAAGGTCAATGCCTTTTCAGCTAAACTTCCGTTCTGCTGAGTCCGTCTATTCTACAGATTATCTTTTGACTGTCAATCTTATTTTTGAACTTATTCTCAAAAGCTTCTACTTTAAATTATTTATATTTAACTTTAAATAACCAACCATAGTTCTATCCTGATGATTTATTAACTCTAAAATAGAAAAACCAGCATACTGCTAGAACTAAACCGCTACCAGCAATTAATAAAAATCCTATATATGGGTTTGTTCGAAGCAAAACTTTTATCGACCCAATCAGTAAAAGAAGCGAAAATATGATGACTATAGAAATAAATGTTTTCAAAATAATAGCGAATATTGAATAATTATTTTAAAGTATAAAATATGACTTCGTTCTAGTAAATAAATATCAGTTATACTTACCCATCACATTAAATTAAGGACTTTTTCATGTCACTGACCACCGAATTAATTGAGGAATTAAGAATACTCTCACACTATAATCTAGATTCCTTTCAAGAAGGCATTAAAGTACACGGCTCTGCCAATAATGAGAGTATTGCAGCCGCAAAACGTTTATTTGAAAAAGGCTTAACTTCTCAAGCAGATGGAGGCTATCTAACTGATTTAGGAATTGAATCAGCAGAACATATTCAAGCCGCACTGACGATTTTAAGTTCACGCTAAGATATATTCACCCTTAAGCTAAATACTATGGATGTTACAAAATCCATTTCGTGAATATTATAGAAAAAGTTTAACATTGAGCCTTCGAATACAAAGCCTCTTTAAATTATTACCGTAGCAATGAGCTTAAGTACCCAAGTAAAATTAATTTAACTTAACCGTTATTACTTGGGCACTTATTTTCACTTAAAGCACCCAATTAGATTCACTAATATTTGAAATTAATAATAACCACAAGACAAACAAATCCATGGATTTTTTTCTTATTATTTTACTGCTCTTAATAGGATATTACTGGTCTGACTCTACAAAAACCAGAGAAACCGCACTGGACTTTGTTAAAAATCATTGCAAAAAAATAGATGTACAGATGCTAGATGAATATGTTGCATTAAACGGGCTCTGGCTTAAAAGAGACAAAAAAGGGAAAATAAGACTATGGAGATCTTATCAATTCGAATTCACCTCAACAGGCAACGAACGCTATAACGGAAAGGTCATTATGCTTGGCAGAACCATTACTAGCATCCATCTTGATCCTTACAAAATTTACGATTAATTAACTAACAGAAATAAATGGCAAAGCAAAATAGGTTTGAAAAAATATCATCCCAAACTCAGGAAGAGGCCATGAAATCTGCGCAAGCTACCAAACGCCCCGGACAAACAAAAGAACAAACAAAACTCATAGCCCAGGGAATACAAAAAGGAATCAATCATTACAAAAAACAGCAAAAATCAAAGTCCAGAGAGCTAAACAAAAAACTAAATAAAGTATCTCAAACCCAGACGACGCCCCGACAAGAAAACAATTTTTCTAACATTAAAAATCAAAAAAACGAAAACAAGACAAGCTTGCCATGGCTCATATTGTTGATTAGCTGGGCTGGATTTCTTACTTACTTTTATTATTCCACTTACCTATAGCTTGACAACTCTCCCTCCTACAACCCAAACTCAAAGAGCATTCTAATACTTAGATATAAGATAAAAACCACACCAGCAATATAAACCAAAAATCGAAATGGTTTTTGTATAAAAACGTCTTTTACGCTTAGTTGTTTTCCTTCATTTTTTAGTTCCTCATAAAGTTTTCTTTGTGAAACAGCTCTATTTCGATGATATTCATTTAATATGTTTTGCGCCTCTTCATAATTTTCATTATTTACAACCCAAAGAGCGGGCATTGAAACCCCCCAGTTTCCAGAAGACGTTTCATAAAACTCAAACCCACTTTCATCGAGAAGAGATCTAATTTCAATTACTTCATCCTCTGGCACACCACGCAAGGAAAACAGTAGCTTAGACATTAAAATCCAAGTAATAAAGAAAAATCAATATAATCCACCACGCTACAGAAAGGAATTAGCCCAGAAATAGAAAAAAAATAGCACTATATCACACATAATATAGCACTATATCACACATAATAAAGTGTTATTTAACATAGTTTTTTAAAATCCCCTCAATATACTAAGGTTTATGCATGACAAATCAACACCTTATATCCTGGCACTTTTCATGCTTTATTTTGACTTGGATTAAACTAAAATTATGAGAAAAAAGATGACAGAACAATTAACCTTAAAGACTTCCATATCTTCTACAGAAAAAACCAATCAAAATGGCTCATTAATATTAGGAACAGGTCTTGCTGTTGCATCAATGATATTAGTTCCAGCAATCGCCATGCGCTTAGGATTAGGAGCAAGTTTGACCGGAGCATTACGCATAGCTTTAATGAAAGCATCAAGCCATGCCACACATGGTGAAAGAGACGATTCTGGCGCTGCATCAGCAGGATTTAGCTGTCATTAAAATTGAATACCCCTCGCTACTTTGATAGTATTGAGCGAAGATCAACTTTATAGAAAATAAATAGTAAATGTAATGAGTGATAAAAAAGAAGTTTGTGATCTTTGTGGATTAGCTGTTGAGGTGAATGGCTTTAAATTAAAAACGCAGGATGGAGAAAAAAAATTCTGCTGTGAAGGCTGCAAAGGTATTTTTCAAATGTTGCATGAAGATCAGGTTCTTACTAAGCCAATGGAAGATTCGTAATTAATTTTAAAGAGCAAAATATATGAAGCATTCACACGGAAATCATTCAATGAAGGGCATGGGAGTAATGGGGCATAGCCACCATACTAGCCATACTATGGGGAAACAAATTATCAAAGGATCAATGGCTTCCGCATCTGTTCGATCAGGAGGAAAACTTATGGGAAAACTTGCAAAACATCCAGTACTTGTATTTGGCATAGGCGTTGTTGCAGGATATGTAATTTACAAATACCGAAAAGAAATTGTAAGTAATGTTGGTAAAGCAACAGACGCAAGCAAGGATTTTGTCTTACAACAAAAAGAAAATCTAGAAGATATTGTTTCGGAAACCAAAGAAGAAAGTTAGTTTTATAAACATAAAGGCTACTTTATGTTATTAAATACAATTTGGCGGGTAATTAAGATATATCAATCATATACTTTAATTACCCGTTTTACTTTAGAACATCTCTATTATGATTATAGATAAAAAAACTGAGAACTAAAAATTTCCAACCATCAATTTTCATAGAGATATCCTTTACATTCTTTTTTATTTTTCAGCATGAGCATTCAGAAAAAAATTATCGTTAGATACAGAGAAGATGGTCATGTTCGCTTTGAAATACCAGACCAATTATGCAATGAATTAACTGCAAAAACACTCACTTCTAAAATTCTAAATTTAGAAGGCATTTACAGAGTTATTCTCTTCAGAAAACAAAAAAAACTATCCATTAAATATAACGAAATAGTTTGTGATTTTAAAAAGTTAGCAACTCATCTTTTTCAACTTATTACAGCACTTGAACAACAAGGTCAACTTGCATCTAATACTGCCCAAAAAATCCAACCACAAAACCAATGGACTGTTAAGTCAAAAATTAAAAACTGGAAAGCAACTCGTCGCTGGGCAGCAGAAAAATATAATGATGCAAAAGAAACTGTTCAAGCAGCAAAAATACTCACTAAATTTGGATTAAAAAAACCAAATTCATTTATCAAAGATCCCGAGAAAGTATTAATTGATTTTCTTAACGATATTTTAGTTCTCTATTTAATTAAGTTACATTGGACCCGAATTACTCAAGAGTGGATACCTAGACCCTGGGCTTTCAGATATCAATGGACAGCAGTTTTTTATCTTTTCTATTTATTGCTTCGTTCAAGACGACCCAAATAGAAAATGATCTATATAATAAAAACCATCCTGATTACCCATGAGTCTCAGCCACTTTAAAAGCACCCTACTAAACACCCTGTCATTCCTGCATTCTCTTAACAGGAATCTAACAAACAATAATAGACTCACGATAAAAGACTTCGGGAATGGCAAGGTCTACAGAGAGATACAAAGACTCTATTCTCATTTGGCTGGGGCTCATGGGTAATCAGGAAAACCATTGTTTTTGGCAAATTATTTTCAGAACAGCAGTTATCTTAAATCTTATCAATGCAA
>JAKIVF010000034.1 GCA_021647145.1 Methylococcaceae bacterium
TGGTTAGCATCTCATTTTGTTCTTGGGCGGCTGAGAGTTCCTCTTTATACTCTTTCACAGCCTTTGATGGCTCCATGGCTATTTCTGCATTTTCCAAAAAGATCTTTTTCCAGTTCTGTAGATTCTTGGGGGTAATGTTGTTGGCACTAGCAATTTCTGCCAAAGTTTTGTCATTCTTTAAGACTTCCAGCACTAATCTACTTTTAAATTCAGCACTGTAGGTGGTTCTTTTTTTGCTCATTTTTCCGCTCCAGTTTTTTAGAAATAGTAACTAAATTGGAATAAGATGTCTTGGTTCTGTTGTCTGAATTTGTTGGGGTATTATATTCGAAGCAATACTATTTTTGTTCACCATAAAAACATTTCAATTCGAGCAAATAGTTCGTTAGGTAAATAGTGTTCCTCCTCGCAGGAATTATTGAAAAGTATCTCATTAAAAATACATTAACTGCTCAGTCTTTTGATTGAGTAGTTTTTTTGTTATGATTTTATGTGTTGAAAATGCTACACTTTGCTCTACTAATTACCCGTTATTCAGGTTTAACCGATGATTAAAAACCCCTTTCGGCTTTACCAAACTATGTTGATTTTTTTAGGCATCGCTATATGGGTTATTGTCGCCTCTGGTGCTATTGAACATTTTAGATGGCATTTAAAATTTAGCTCAGGCTTATTGATTCACACTGGCATTATCCTTATTTCTCTTGCATCTGTTGCTGTCATAATAAACTCTAACCATACTTTAACCCTTTTAAGAGCCATAAATTTTAAACAGACTGCATGGGGGTATTACTTAATTGCAATCGTTTTGGCCATGGTTATTTGGTTCACCGATTTTTGGCTACAATTATTTTTTTTTCTGGATGATGGAAAAAAAGATGGCCTAAGCTTACAAACAGAAATCAATCATTTTGGTATTTTAAGCATTGTTATTGCCTCATGCTTATTAGCCCCTATCGCAGAAGAAATTTTTTTTCGAGGTATTCTACTTAAAGGTTTGCAAGAAAAATTTAAAAGCTTCCCTGCAATAATTATTTCAGCACTATTATTTGCAGCAATTCACTTTTCACCTAAAGATTTTATCAGTTTGTTTGTAGCTGCTTTTGGATATGCTTTATTAACCATCAAAGCACAGAGTATATTACCCGCGATACTTGCTCATACAATTAACAACAGCCTGACTATTTATTTTTTGATGACTCTATAACTCTCGTAGATTGGGCTAACGGCTTTATTGTTTTAACGGGCTATGCACATAACGTAAGCACCCACTACATATAGTGTCTCATGATTATAACTTGTCGGTATAATCACAAGATATAGGAATCGCTTGCGTTAAGTGCATGGCCCGTTTGTTTTAAAATGGAAAAAATAATTTTGCTATAGTTCCACCATCCGGATGATTTTTTACCGTCATTTCACCTTGATGCAATAATACAATTTCTTTAACTAAACTAAGACCCAGCCCCGAACTTTTACGACCACTTCCTGGTCTTTTTAAAGAGTAAAATCGTTCAAAAATTCTTTCGCTCGCATAATCAGGTATTCCCGCGCCTGTATCACGAATTTGAAATTCTACTCCTAAATTATTCTGAATGACTCTTAGGTCTATAGTTGAACCTATTGGACTAAAATCAATGGCATTCTGAATAACATTCATTAATGCCTGTTGGATTAGATTAGTATCACCAACCATTTGAATATGGCTATCACCTTGAATTACAAGTTCACTATTTTTTAGTAAAAGTGGTGTTGACAATAATGTTTTTATCTCATCTAACATTTGATTTACGTCAATAAAATCTTGAGCTGTGATATATTTTCGAGATTCTAGTGAAGAGAGAAACAATAAGTTATCTACTATTTTACTAATTCGCTCAGATTCTTGATGCACATTTTGCAATAGAGTCTGTTTGTTTTGGGGGGAAAGGTCTTCCTCTAATAATTCCACAGCGCCACGAATTGCAGAGATAGGACTTTTTATCTCATGTGTTAATGTTTGCACATAGTTTTCTATATAGTTTTTCCCATCTAGCGCATCATGCATTTGCTCAAAAGCTAATCCTAACGCTTCCATTTCATTTGAACCTAATGCTGGTCTTTTTACACGCCTCCCGTCTCGAACAGCTTTGGCATACTCGGTGAGTTGTTGAATCGGCCAAGTGACCCATAGCCCTAACAACAACCCTATGCCGATAAAAATTATGCACGCTATCGTACCTGCTAAAACTAACTTATTTTGTGCAGCTTTAGCAAATTGGTTAGAACTATGCGTTGGTTTACCTACCGAAAGAACTCCGATCAATTCATTATTTCGAAGAATTGGCGAGGCAATATAAATCATTTTTTTCTCGTCATCTGCATCACTATCAATATCTGTGGTTCGAGCACCATATTCACCCAGTAAGGTTAGATGTACATCTCGCCACAATGAATAATCTTCCCCTTCATCCCAGCCATCATCAGAATCAAAAATAACAATCCCTTTTCTATCGGTTATGTAAACATGTATATCTACCTTGTTTTTCATTAGTCCGAATATTTGGGCTGAAAATTCTTGTCTATGGACATTTTCAAAACTATCTCGAAATAAAGAGATATTGATTGATTCATCCCTCCCTGAAGTCGCTACAATAGCGGCTAAAACACGAGAAGCATCAACTAAAGGTTCTTCGGTAGATTCTCGATAACGCAGCTCTATATCATCTGCAATAAAATTAATCAGAAAATAAAACCCTAGACTAAAAAGTAAAATAATCCCAATAAAAATACGTCGCCGTATACTCATTTATCTTCCCGAAGTGCATAGCCAATCCCTCGATGAGTGACGATAGGGTCATATTCTGGAAAAATTACCTTTAATTTTTGGCGTATCGTTTTAATATGCGTATCGACTGTACGATCTAGACTAACCCCAGAATGTTCCCAAGCGTAATCCATTAGTTGGTTTCTGGAATAAACCCGACCAGGGGATTTAAGCAGTATATTAAGCAAACGATATTCTGTTCTTGAGAGTTCTATTCTTTGATTGTGATAGCTTATTTGTTTTTTTTCATCATTAACAACAAAATTAGAGTTTTGTTGTTGAGTTTCTTGCCGATGATTAAAACCAGCACGACGTAAAATAGCCTTGACTCTTGCGCTTAATTCTCTTGGGCTAAAAGGTTTAGTGACATAATCGTCAGCACCCAGTTCTAAACCAACAACCCGGTCAATTTCTGTGGATCGTGCTGTTAAAAAAATAATGGGGATTTGAGAGCTGCTTCGAATTTGTTTGGCTAAATCAAAGCCATTCATATCAGGCAAGCCAATATCTAAAATAATTAAGTCAAATCTTTCAGTTTTAAAAGCATTAAAACCGTTACCACCCGTTGTATAAGATACAGTTGTAAATCCTTCAGTTTGCAGTGCAAAAGTTATATTATCAACAATTGAAGGTTCATCATCAATAATGAGAATTTTAGACATTCCGCTTCCAAGCATCCTGTTTAATGTTTATTGAGATTTATGGACATTAAAATTTCGTCCTTTAATTTTTCCTTTTTTTAGACATTGTAAGGCTTTATCAGCACTATCTCGCATAATAGCCACATAAGCGTGATTATCAAAAACATCAATCTTTCCTACTTTGTTTCCATCAATTCCCGTATTTCCAGTCAGGGCGCCTAATATATCGCCTGGACGTACTTTATTCTTTCGCCCTCCCCCTATCCACAACGTCTCCATAGGTGCATCGAGCCTTTTTTCATACTTCATTTGAAAAGGAGCAAGCTCATCCCATTTAGCAGAAATATTAAGATACTCCTCAACAGCCGTTACTCTTTTTAATTCTTTTTCCGAGCATAAACTCAATGCCAGCCCTCTTTTACCTGCACGCCCTGTACGACCTATGCGGTGGACATATACTTCAGGGTCCCAAGGCAATTCATAATTAATGACTGTCTGCAATTCTTTAATATCTAATCCTCTGGCAGCAACATCCGTAGCAACCAGAATTGAGCAACTCTTATTTGCAAAACGGACTAACACTTGGTTTCTATCTTTTTGCTCAAGATCCCCATGAATAGCCTGAACCGAGAAACCAATATTACCAAGTGCAGTTGCAACATCATGACAATCTTTTTTTGTATTACAAAAGATCAGTGTTGATTCCGGTTTATAAAAAGATAATAAATAGCCTAAGGCATTTTCCTTTTTAGCCCTATCAACTTGATAAAAAAACTGTTCAATATCATTTTTTTGATGCTGAGTATCAACACTAAGAGAAACCGGTTTAAATTGAAATTGCTTACTTATCTGGTGAATAGAGTCTGGATAAGTCGCAGAAAATAATAAGGTTTGCCTTTGTGTTGGCGCATAAGAAACGATGTCTTTTATCGAATCCTCAAAGCCCATATCTAACATTCGGTCCGCTTCATCCAGTACCAACACTTTTAAATTATCTAAACCCAAACTGCCTTTATTTAAATGATCTTGCAGCCGCCCTGGCGTCCCAACTACAATATGAACACCCTTTTCTAAAGAACTTCGTTGAGGAGAAAAAGGTGTGCCGCCGCACAGTGACAATACTTTACAGTTTTGAGTAAATCGTGCCAATCGTCTGATTTCCTGACAAACCTGCTCTGCAAGTTCTCTTGTTGGACAGATTACCAACGCTTGAACTCTAAACTTATTCAATTCTAATTTAGTGAGTAACCCAATACCAAAAGCCGCAGTTTTACCACTACCGGTTTTAGCTTGTGCAATGACATCCTTACCGTCAAGAATATGTGGGAGACTTTCTGCCTGAATAGGCGTTAACTGGGTATACCCTAAAGATTTTATATTTTCTAGTAATGCAGATTTTAAGGGTAAAGATGAAAATTCGATTGCATTCACAATAAGCTCTTTAGTGTTAATATTAACAGGGAATTAAAATTATCAATGTTGAAAACAACAATCCTTCAAATGATCAACCTTGATAGCAACTAACGACTAGATTGAACAGGGGTTCAGTTATACTGGTTTTTTATAGATTCTTTTATTGGAATTGCAAAGCAAGGCTAGTATTCTAAAGTGAACAGATTAAAATTCTAGAAATACACTTTAGTTTTATGGTTGTTAAAAACTAACAATCTAGTAGATATTACTGACTAGTTTTTGAGTAAAACAGCTTTAACTGTCACCTAAAAATTGAGTAATTTATTTAATTAACCAATGCTCCACCAAGGCTATCATTGACAGAAGCATTAGTTAAAATCATTAATATTATTTACCATTATTATTCAGTCTTTCCATAATCTTATCCTGAATATACTTGGCCCACCAAGGTTGCGGGAAATTCCATCCAATAAACGCACCAATCAAAACCCAAAACAATGTACCCATTTTACCCCCTCATTTTTTCTTCATTATTAATCAAAAAAAAGAATATAACGACTTTTTTAACAAAGACTAGAATATTGTTATTATTATCCAGCTTGGCAATCCTCATCTTATTCAGAAACCTGCTGGATAGGTAAGTTTAACACAATCTTTTAACAGCATATCTCAATTTAAAAGATTCTTCTCATCAATTTCTTGATCTTTTACAAACTATCCCTCCTGTTGATATCCAAATTTAGCAATGATGAATACGGTATAAGTCCACTATATTCATAGGTTAATACTTTAGCCAAATACAGTGACAAAGATGCCCATAAACTTTAAATAGTACCTTTTATTAATTGATGAAGGAAACATTGATTATGTAGATTACAATCGGTATTATTTAAATCAAACAATCCTTATATCCAAGTAATTTATCAGCATTAAACAAAAAATTGTTGTACAGGTTTTAAACTGATATACTCAAAATGTTAATAATGAAAACATAGGATAATATAATGGATTTAATGAAGATAGGCACCCAATTAATTCTGAGTAAACTTGGTGGAAATGCTAGTGGCGGTGAGAGTGGAATTGCATCTGCATTATCCAGCTTACTGGGTGGTAGCAGTGATAGTAGTGATAGTAGTGATAATAATGATAACAATAGTGGGCTAGATTTAGGAAGCTTAGTTTCAAGTATGACTCAAGGAGGCGGTGGACTTGCTAGCATAGTCAGTTCTTGGTTAGGAGATGGCGATAATGAAGCTGTTTCTGGCAGCCAAATCAAAGACATTCTTGGTGGTGATAAAGTTGCTGAATTTGCTAGTAAATTAGGTGTAGATGAGGATGAAGCGGCTGATAGCTTGGCAGAAGCTGTTCCCCAAATGGTCGACAAAGGAAGTAGTGGTGGTTCTTTGCTTGATGCCGTTGGTGGAGTAAGTGGAGCAATAGACCTTGCTAAAAAATTTCTTAGTTAAATTATTTTCTAATAAATTATTTTAAAAAACCTCAGCTTTTGCTGGGGTTTTTTTTGTTCTAAAACTTGCCTTTATTTCGTAAAATCTTTGATAGACTGGCGTCTTTAAAACTCTTTATTTAAACAACTTCCTCTTTAACCACAAAAAAATTCCATGCTCTTATTATCAAAACAACAAGATTGGTTAGGCAATATCCGTAGCGACATCCTCGCTGGAACTGTTGTTGCTTTAGCTCTAATACCCGAAGCAATTGCCTTCTCAATAATTGCAGGTGTTGACCCAAAAGTAGGCTTATATGCCTCTTTCTGCATTGCTGTGATTACTGCCTTAATTGGCGGCCGCCCTGGAATGATTTCCGCAGCAACTGGAGCTATGGCGTTATTGATGGTCACACTTGTAAAAGAGCATGGCTTACAATATTTATTAGCTGCGACATTACTTACTGGTGTTTTACAAGTTATTTCAGGGTATTTTAAGCTCGGAAGTTTAATGAGTTTTGTTTCCAGTTCTGTTGTAACTGGCTTTGTTAACGCACTGGCAATTTTGATTTTTATGGCACAATTACCTGAGTTAACCAACGTTACCTGGGAGGTTTATGCTATGACAGCAGCTGGATTAGGTATTATTTACCTACTTCCTCTAGTCCCATTCATTGGAAAAATCCTCCCATCACCTCTGGTATGCATAGTTGCTTTAACTGGGGTTTGTATGTATCTAAAACTTGATATTCGTACTGTAGGCGATATGGGTGAGTTACCGGCTACTTTACCTGTTTTTCTATGGCCAGAAGTCCCTCTTAGCTTGGAAACATTAAAAATCATTTTGCCTTATTCAGCACCACTAGCTGTTGTTGGCTTACTTGAATCTTTAATGACTGCAACAATTGTTGATGATTTAACGGATACGACCAGTGAAAAAAACCGCGAATGTAAAGCTCAAGGTTTTGCCAATATAGGTGCTGGTTTGATGGGTGGTATGGCTGGGTGTGCTATGATTGGTCAGTCAATTATAAATATCAAATCAGGAGGGCGGGGGCGTTTATCCACACTAGTTGCAGGTTGCTTTTTACTTATTATGGTAGTATTTCTTGATAAATGGATCAAACAAATACCCATGGCAGCTTTGGTTGCGGTTATGATTATGGTATCTATTGGTACATTTAGCTGGGACTCCATTATTAACCTAAAAGAACATCCTTTATCAGCCAATGTAATTATGCTATCTACTGTTATTGTGGTTGTCTGGACTCACAACCTTGCACTTGGCGTATTTGTTGGGGTTTTACTTGCGGCAGTATTTTTTGCCAATAAAATTAGCCATTTTATGTATGTAGGTTCTGTATTAGATGAAGTAACGAATTCTCGTATCTACCATGTGCATGGACAAGTTTTCTTTAACTCTGCAGACCGCTTTGTTTCCAGTTTCGATTTTAAAGAAGTTGTTGATAAAATCATAATTGATTTAACTCATGCACATTTTTGGGATATATCTGCTGTTTCAGCACTTGATAAAGTTGTCATTAAATTTCGCAGAGAAGGTGCTGATGTTGAATTAATCGGCTCTAATGAAGCCAGTGCAACCATTATTGACCGTTTTGGAATACACGATAACCCTGATGAAATTGAAAAAGTCATGGGAGGACATTAAAATGGGAGTAACTGAAGTGAATAACAAAGAAATACAAGTACTAGCCTGTATTGACGGAGCCGCGCTAACGGAATCAGTCTGTGACTATTCCGCTTGGATCTCACAAAAGACAAAAACACCTTTAACACTCTTACATACAATCAATCATCACCACGAAACTGCAGTTACTTCAAGCCTTTCTGGAAACATCGGGTTAGGAAGTCAAGAGCATTTACTTGAAGAAATTACCAATCTTGAACAACAACAAAGTAAATTAAAAAAACAGCAAGGCAAATTAATATTACAAGCGGCTGAAAACTATTTACAAAGTAAAGGTGTTAGTGGTTCAACTTGCTCACAACGCCATGGTGACTTAATTGAAGCTGTCATTGACCTTGAAGGTAGTATTCGTGTTCTAGTTCTTGGTCTACGCGGACAAGTCCATGATAAACAGGAAAACCAAATAGGTGCAAAACTTGAGGCAGTAATCCGTTCGTTACGTCGCCCTATTCTCATCGTAAATGATACGTACAAAGAACCAAAAAATATAATGCTTGCCTATGACGGAAGTAAAGCTGCTGATAAAGCCGTTGATATGGTTGCATCTAGCCCTCTTTATAAAAACCTGGCTTGTCATCTGGTTTGTGTAAATAAAAATGACAATACAGCAGCTAAATTACTTGAACAAGCGACCAAAAAACTTGAATTGGCTGATGATATCAAAGTCATCAGTGCTAAATTAAAAGGTAAAGTCGATCATGAATTATGCGCTTATCAAGAGCTACATAATATTGACTTAACCGTTATGGGAGCCTTTAGTCATACTCGTTTACACGATATGTTATTAGGTAGCTTTACCCATAAAATGCTAGTCAATACTAAAAAGCCATTACTGTTATTAAGGTAGTGCTGTTAGAAATGGGGAATAAATAACTCTTATTCATTTATTCTCAAGCGAAACACCATGAATATAGATTGTTGCTCCAATCACTGCTACTGGAGCAACTATCAGGTTAAAAATTGGAATCGCCAGCCCAGCAACCACTAATCCGCCAAAACATAACACACCAATTCTTCTGCCTTTTGCAATATTTTTCTGTTCTTTAAACAGTAATCCTTTATTTTCCATTGGGTATGCCATAAATTCCAGACCCATCCCCCAAGCTCCAAATAATAACCATAAAAAAGGGGCAATTAAATTAATCCCTGGAATCAAAGACAAAATCAATAACGGTAGCATACCGCTAATTAAATAAAGTACTCGCTTGGCTTCTGAGAAAATAACCTGATTTATTGGTAAATTTTCAATAGTATGAGTTTGACCTGAAATTATATCGACCGTTTTTGCTGACAACTGACTATAAAAAGGTGCTGCAATTAAGTTAGCAAGCAAGGTAAATGTAAAAAAACCAATCGCAGAAAAGCTTAGAAAAAAGATTGGCCAAATCAACCATTCTAACCATAATAGCCAGTCTGGAATAAATTGAATAATTAGATCAGAAATATAAGAATATCCAAAACCAAAAACTGCGCTGTATAAAACAAGGTTTATTAAAAGGGGTATTAATATAAACTTCCTCAATTGCTTATGACCTATTAACTTTAATCCTTTTAACAAACAATTAACCGCATAAACAGGATTATTTCCCTTTTGTTTTTTACTCATAATTTTAAACTCCTTACACCTTTTTCTACCGGATTTAATACAACACCACGTTCTGTGACTATTGCACTTATTAAATGTGCTGGCGTAACATCGAACACTGGGTTCCAGGCACTCACCAAAGATTCATTCTCATTATAACAATCAGCTAATAACTCATTAGATCCGCGCTGTTCTATTGTAATCTCACTCCCAGATTCCATTGTAAAATCCACTGTGGAAATAGGTGCAACAACCATTAATTTAACACCATGTTGCTTTGCTAATATAGCCAAAGAATAAGTTCCTATTTTATTTGCAACATCTCCATTTGCAGTAATTCTATCAGCACCGACAATAATCCAATCCAACTTACCTGATTTCATCAACCACGCCGCCGCTGAATCAGCTATTAGAGTTGATGCAATTCCATCTTGAGCTAATTCCCATACCGTTAAACGTGCGCCTTGTAACCAAGGACGGGTCTCTCCTGCATAAACTGTTATCAACCCCCGTTTATGAGCACTTCTTATTACACCTAAAGCAGTGCCATAACCTCCCGTGGCCAATGCTCCTGCATTACAATGAGTCATGACTGCTTTCGTATCTGCTAACAAATCAGCACCTAATTCACCCATTTTTAAATTTGCTTGAATATCTTCAGCATGAATTAATTCAGCTTGATGAATTGCATTAGTTATTGGGTTATCAGTTCGTTTATTTAAACTCTGTTCCATAACTCCCAACGCCCAGAATAGATTTACCGCTGTTGGGCGTGAAGTTGAAAGTTTTTTAATCTCTTCAGCAACTTTTCCTTTCCAATTTTTATTGGTCTCTGAATAATGCTGTTTCACCGATAAAGCAACCCCATACCCTGCTACAATACCAATTGCTGGAGCGCCTCTAACTCGCATACTTTTAATTGCTTCATAAACACCCTGTGCATCAAAATATTCATCGTACTTTATTTGTTCTGGTAAAAGACGTTGATCTAAAATTTTTACACTAGTTCCCGTCCATTCAAATGCTTGAACTTTTAATTCATTCTTTATCATTATTTCTTTTTCAATCACATCTATTCATCGTTATAATCATTATTTTATCAGCTTTTTCTCTAACCTTATGAAAGTCGATCTAGTCATCCAGGCGCGCTGGATTATACCTGTTAAACCTGAATCAGTAACCTACGAAAAATACGCTCTGGTTATAAATGCAGGCAATATTATAGACATACTTCCTATTAAAGATGCCAAGAAAAAATACCAAGCCATAGTATTAGAGCAACTAGATAACCATATCTTGCTTCCAGGGTTAATCAATAGCCATACTCATGCCAGCATGTCTTTAATGCGTGGAATTGCAGACGATTTACCTTTAATGGACTGGTTGCAAAATCATATATGGCCATTAGAACAAAAATGGGTAGGCGAAGCCTTTGTTAGGGATGGCACAGACTTAGCTATTGCCGAAATGATTAGAGGTGGAACTACATGTTTTAATGATATGTATTTTTTTCCTGAAATAACAGCTGGCCAAGCAATTAAACAGGGTATCCGTGCCTGTATTGGTCTAATTGTTATTGATTTCCCGTCTGCCTGGGCAGAACACAGTGAAGCTTATCTAAAAAAAGGAGTCGCATTACATCAACAATTATGCAACGAATCATTAATCACAACTGCTTTTGCACCTCATGCACCTTATACCGTATCAGACGAGCCACTATCCAAAATTCGCGCCCTTGCCAAAGAACTCGATATTCCTATCCATATGCATTTACATGAAACACAACATGAAGTTGAAGAACAGAAAAATAAGACTAGCCAAACACCATTGCAACGATTACATCAGCTTGATTTACTCAACCCATCCTTTATGGCTGTACATATGACCCAATTATCCGATTTGGAAATAGATTTGGTTAAAAAAACAGGTACTCATATTATTCATTGCCCTGAATCTAACCTTAAACTTGCTAGTGGTTTTTGCCCAATCACTCAATGTTTAGAAAAAGGAATCAATGTTGCTTTGGGCACTGATAGCGCTGCCAGTAATAATGATTTAGATATGTTTGGAGAAATGCGAACAGCAGCCTTATTGGCTAAAGGTGTATCAAATAATGCAAGTGCAGTTCCTGCAATGACTGCTTTAAAAATGGCAACAATCAATGGAGCAAAAGCATTAGGGATTGAACAGAAGACAGGCTCTCTTTCTATTGGTAAAGCTGCTGATGTTATTGCTATCGATGTTGATCAATTAGAAACCCAGCCTTTATTTGAGCCAATTTCTCAAATTGTTTACGCAGCGAGTCGACACCAAGTCTCTGATGTTTGGGTTGAAGGAAAGCAATTATTAAAAAACAGAAACTTAACTACAATTAATTGTGATGATTTAAAGTCAAGAGTTAGCGAGTGGCAGCTTCGTTTAAAAAACAATATTAATTTGTGAAAGCGTTGGGTCAACGATAAAGCTGTTAGCCCAACCTACGAACCAATCTATTCTGGTTACAAAATATAAACAAAAATAAATAAACCTAACCATACAACATCAACAAAATGCCAGTACCATGCAGCTGCCTCAAAAGCAAAATGGTTTTCTGGCGTAAAATGACCTTTCCAGCTACGAAATAATACAACGGATAAGATAATAGCGCCTACACAAACATGTAAACCATGAAAACCCGTTAGCATAAAAAAAGTAGATCCATAAACACCAGACCCTAAAGTTAATCCCATTTCATGATAAGCTTCATAATACTCGACGGCTTGACAGGCAACAAATAAGAACCCTAGAGTAACAGTAGCAATTAAACCTTTTATTAACTGGTCTCTCTTTTTTGCCAATAAGCCATGGTGCGCCCAAGTGCATGTTACTCCACTCGAAAGTAATAACAATGTATTAATAAAGGGTAGACCAAAAGCGCCCATTTCTTCAAATTCACCACCTACATTTCCTGGTCCATTGGTTGGCCAAACAGCCTCAAAATCAGGCCATAACATAGCTGTAGAACGCCCAGGACCAGTACCTATCCCAGCCAGCCAATCTGTAGATAAATTACGTGTATACCATAATGTACCAAAGAAAACTGCGAAGAACATGATCTCTGAAAAGATAAACCACATCATCCCCATACGATAAGAAATCCCAACTCCATGATTATACATCCCTGATTCACTTTCATTCGCTTGCAACGTAAACCATCCTGCAAACATGACAATAAAAATCACCAAGCCCAAAACCATAATGGTTGCGCCTGCAGAATTACCATTAAGATAATTAGCAAACCCTATGAAAAGAGTTAAAAGACCTCCTGTACCAACTATTGGCCAAACCGCCTTATGCGGAATGTAATATGCATCACTTGTAGACATTAAGCTACCCTCGTTTATTTTACCGATTTGTCGGTATTATCAAAAAAAGTATAGGCAAGTGTGATTGTTTTATATTTTGCTGGTAATTCAGGGTCAACAACAAACCGGACGGGCATAATTTTACCTTCTCTTGGTTTAAATGCCTGTTCCGTAAAACAAAAACACTCGGTTTTTTTAAAATATTCTGCTGCAAGACCTGGTGTCACACTTGGAATAGCTCTTGCAACCATTTTTTTATCTGTTTTATTTTCAGCATAAAAGTTCACCGTATAATATTTTCCGGGGTGAATTTTTATTTTCTTTGTTTTGGTATTAAATATCATCGGTGCAGATTCATTAAGAGAAGTAATGAACTCTACTGTAATTTCTCTATTAAGATCAACCTCATATTTTACATCAACCACAGCTTCCGAAGCGGTTTTACCATTGAGTCCAGTTATATCACAAAATACATTATAGATAGGTACTAAAGCATAACCAAAACCAAACATACCTAGAACAATTAGGACTAACTTGCGAACCAGTTTAGTATTTTTTTTATCTAAACCTTCACTCACTGCGACATTGCTCTCATGACAGCAAAAGCATAAATAGTTGCCGCAACTGCAATCAGAACTACTGCTGTCAAAATATTCTTTGTTTTTATATTCATCTTATTACCTAACACGCCACTCATTTATGAATGACGTGAGTTTTAATTTTACTATCTAGATGTACTCATTGTAGGTACATCTTTTGGTGGAGTAGTAAATGTATGATAGGGAGGCGGTGAAGATAAAGTCCATTCCAGGCTTTGTTCTTTTGCGCCTTCCCAAACTTCACCCGTTACTTTCTCCCCTGTACCACCCTTAATTGTTTTATAAACGATATAAGCAAATATCAATTGACTAGGACCATAAATAAAAGCACCAATACTAGAGATCATATTCCAATCAGCAAACTGCACTGCATAGTCTGGGATACGACGAGGCATACCAGCCAGCCCTAAAAAATGTTGAGGAAAGAAAAGAATATTTACTGAAATAGCTGATAACCAAAAATGTAACTTAGCTAATTTTTCATCATACATATTGCCCGTCCACTTAGGTAACCAAAAATAGCCGGCAGCCATCAAAATAAAAACTGAGGCTGGCACCAAAGTATAATGAAAATGAGCAACAATAAAATAAGTATCATGATATTGAAAGTCAACAGGAGCAAGTGCCATCATTAAACCAGTAAAACCACCTATTGTGAATAGTACAACAAAGGCAATTGAAAACAACATAGGTGTTTCAAAAGTCATTGCTCCTTTCCACATAGTTGCGGTCCAGTTAAATATTTTTACAGCTGTAGGTATTGCGATTAACATAGTGGCATACATAAAGTATAACTCACCGGCTATTGGCATACCTACAGTAAACATGTGGTGCGCCCAAACAATAAATGAAAGGAAAGCAATCGCAGCAGTTGCATAAACCATTGAAGCATAGCCAAACAAAGGTTTACGGGCAAATACAGGGATAATAGTCGATGCAACACCAAATGTTGGTAAAATCATCACATAGACTTCAGGGTGCCCAAAAAACCAGAAAATATGCTGATAAAGAACGGGGTCTCCGCCACCTGCAGCATTAAAGAAGCTTGTATCAAAAAAACGATCTGTTAATAACATTGTTACCGCACCAGCAAAAACGGGCATGATAGCTATAAGTAAGAAAGCAGTAATTAACCACGTCCAGACAAACAAAGGCATTTTCATTAGTGACATGGCAGGCGCGCGCATATTGAAAATAGTAGCGATAATATTAATCGCTCCCATAATTGATGAAATACCTAACAAATGAACTGAAAAAATTGCAAATGGCAGTGCAGTTCCTGTTTGTAATACTAGAGGCGGATACAAAGTCCAACCAGAAGCAGGCGCTCCACCTTCCATCAATAATGTACTCGCTAACAATAATATTCCTGCAACCAACATCCAGAAACTCATATTGTTCATACGAGGCAAAGCCATATCGGGAGCACCAATCATCATTGGAATCATCCAGTTTGCCAGGCCTACAAAAGCAGGCATAACTGCTCCAAACACCATGACTAATGCATGCATGGTAGTCATGGAATTAAAAAATTGTGGGTTAACAAACTGCATACCTGGTTCAAAAAGCTCAGCTCGTATAATCAGAGCCATTGTTCCTCCAACAAAGAACATAAGCAGTGCAAACAATAAATATAATGTACCTATATCTTTATGATTAGTAGTAATTACCCACCTTAAAAGCCCTTTTGCGGGGCCATGATCGTGATGATCGTGGTCTTCAGCTGTCACAGCAGACATATTTAATACCTCTTAATAATATTTAAATGGATAGAACCAAAAAAGATCTAACTCTACGCGATTGACTAATCCTCGCCATCTTCCTCGGATACCCTCTCAGATTGCAATATTTTGATTTCTGATGGTTGCACAGAGTCACCGACAGAATTACCCAAGCCGTTACGAATAAATGTTGAAACAGCAGCAAAATCAACCGCACTCAGCATTTGACCAAATGCAGGCATCATACCTTTCCCTTTTAACATTAAATTAACCTGCTCCTTAAGCTCGCCTTTAACAATTGCGCTACCTTTTATTGCAGGAAATGTACCTGCTATACCGGCACCATCTTCCATATGGCAAGATGCACAATTATTGGCATATACTTTTTCTCCCTTTGCAATTAACTCTTCAGAGTCCCACTCTTTTTCAGCTGCATTTTCTTCTGCCGTGGCTAGTCCACTCTGCTCAACAACCCATGCATCATAGTCCGCTTTTTCTTTTGCGATAACAACTATTGGCATAAAACCGTGATCTTTACCACACAATTCTGCACATTGACCACGATAAGTTCCGGCTTTTTCTACATACGTCCATGATTCATTAATAAACCCAGGAACCGTATCTTTTTTCCACCCTAAATCAGGAACCCACCATGAGTGAATAACATCAGCCGCAGTAAATAGAAATCGTATTTTTGTATTTACTGGAATAACTAAAGGCTTATCTACATTTAGCAAATAATGAGGCACATCGCGAGGATCAATTCCAGAGTTTTTTTGACGAGCTTTATTGCTAGCTTCATCTAAACTACTAAAAAAATGAATATCATTATCTAAATAATCATATTCCCACTTCCATTGCCAACCAGTAATCTTGATCGACATTTCAGCTTCTTCAGTACTATTCATCTCTAACATAGTTTTGGTAGCAGGAATTGCCATCGCTATCAAAATAATTGTAGGAATAATAGTCCAAATAATCTCTACTGTTGTATTTTCATGAAACTGTTCAGCTTTATGCCCCATTGATTTACGATGATAGTAAATCGAATAAAACATGGTGCCAAATACACCTATACCGACAAATACACAGATCCATAAAGCCAGCATATGAAGATCATAGACATCATTACTGAGCTGTGTAACACCTTTCATCAAGTTAAGGGTGTAATCCGCATGCGCCGACCCTGGCCCAAAAGCCATTAAGGTAAGAACAGCGGAGAATTGCTTTGCTTTTATCACGGAGCAGCCTCCTGTTTGTAGTTATAATCTTGTATGCGAAATCTTGAGAGAAGATTCAATAATATCTATAGGCCTCTAACTATTATAATTTTGGCACATATTAAAAAAACCTTTTCACCTTGTAAGATATTATTAAACCCTCATTCCTTATTTGTTTTGTTACAGTCACTTCCAAAGACTGTTTTCTATTGTAGTGAATAAACACAGATTAACTTATTAATTTTACCCTATCATTCCCATCTATTCCAGAACTGCTGAATATAATTTTCTTTAAACAAAGAAAGGCCTGTGAAATTCTAGCTTTCACAGACCTTTCTTTTATGCTGGCAATTTAACTATTTAATGTCTCAGTATAAGCAAAATCATGAGTTGGAATATGACTATCTAGCCAACCCTTAACCATTTGACCCACATCATCAGTCACTTCTGCTTCTCCTGCATGGAATTTTTTTTGTAAACCAGCACAGGTATTAATTAATTTATCATGCTCTTCCTTATGTTTTACTAAGTCAGCATAACTCTTAGCTTCCATTTCTTTTTCTTCATGAGCAAAATGATCAACCACACAAGCAATCAATGCATCCAAAGAATCACCTATTTGAGAGCGATCAGCGCCACTAGTTGCCTCATCATATAATTTATTTAAAAGAGCAAAAATATCTTTATGTTCATCATCTGCAAAACCTACTTTTGTACCATATTGCTCAGCTGTCCAAGTCATTAAAGCCATATTTTCTCCACCTTGTTTTTTTATAATTAGGAGGCGTCATTATGCTACTTTTTTTTATTTTTTCTTTGATCTATATCAAGTTAGCTCTAATTATCAAACAAAATAAACTCATTTAAATCTTCAGGTGCTCCGCTAAAAAATCGAAATCCATATGATCAGAATATGGCAAAACACCCAATAAAGGAGCTGAAACTTTACCTTTTATCATTGAAATATTTTCAGATAGCATAGGTATATCTGGATCAACACACATTGCTAACCAGCCAGCACACTCCACATTCTCAGATTGTATTGCCTGAAAAGTCAATCGTGCATGGTTTATACAACCCAGCCGAATAGCAACTATAAAAATAACTGGTAAATGCAGTTTTTTTGCAAGATCGGCAATATCGTATTCATAACTTAATGGCGCTAACCACCCTCCAGCACCCTCCACAAGCATGATATCAGTCTTATCTTTTAACTCATCAAATATGTTTTTTATAGCTTTAAGACTTACAGAATTTTTACTTGCCGCTAAATGGGGCGATACTGGCATTTCAAAAGCATAGGGATTAATTTTTTTGTATTCTATTTCTAGCGTTGTATTTTCTTGCATTAATAAGGCATCTGCATTTTTTAAAATACCTTCTTGCCATTCACAACCTGCAGCAACCGGTTTCATCCCTATTACCGAATAACCTTGGTTTTTAAAGTACCGCATTAATGCAATAGTAGCCCAGGTTTTACCCACGTCAGTATCAGTCCCTGTAATAAAATAACCTTTTTTCATGAGTTTATAGGGGTAGTTTTATATGTTTGCTGAAACAAAAATAATTTCATAAGTCGCGGGAATAAAGTTATTTACCTTATGTTTTTCATAAGCATTAACCATTTTTAACATTTGAGCTTTACTGGTCATACCTCGATTCCGGCCTGATAAAACATTATGTGCTCCAATGCCTTTAAGCTCCCTCATTAACTCTATTACTGTCCGATACTTTGATTGATACCGTTTCACCTCAGTATGAACACCCCTAAAATCAGCCTGCTCTAAAAAGAGAATTAATTTATCAACCGAGTAAAAGTTATTCACATGCGTATAGCAATCAACTTCCGCCCATGATGTTTTAAGCTCTTGCAATGTAGCAGGCCCAAATGTTGAAAATAGTATTTGTCCATCTTGCTTCAGTATTCTTTTAAAACCTTTAAAAACTGTTGTTAAATTTTGACACCATTGTAATGCCAGGTTTGAGATAATTTGATCAGCAATCCCCTCTAATAAAGGTAGTTTTTCTGCATCTGCACAAATATACTGTACAGCACCCTCAGACTCTAGTTTATTTTTTGTGGCCTGCACCATAGGTAGAGCAACATCTACTGCAATCATTTGTTTAACAAGTGATTTTAAAAATAATTCCTGAGCTAAAAACCCCGTCCCACAACCGATATCAAGAATTATTTTTTCCGCAAAACTTTCACTTTTATTTAATAACTCTAACCCAACCTTTCTTTGTAAACTAGCAAAGCTATCATAAGTACTTACAGCAGAAGAAAAAGAATGCCTAACTTTATCCTTATCAATAGAAAAAGTGGCTCTCATATAAAGCGATTGATTATATCTATTACTTCTGAGGGGTGAGATAAAAAAGGTACATGCCCTGCATCAGCAATAATATTTATCTCACAATTTGGTTGTATCTTTTTTATATTTTGTCCTACCTGCACAGGAATCAAGATATCTTTATCACCTAAAATATTGTTAACTGGGCATTGTATTGTCATTAGTTCAGCTCTTAAATCTGAATTTTTAAGAAGACTTAAACCACTTTGTAAAACACTTTCGACTGGTAGATCACATTCCTGAATTACTTGTTTTATTTCTTTTAAAATTTGTTTTCCATTTGGTAAGTTCCCCACCTGCAGAGAAAGAAATCGAATTAAAGCCAATTGACCATTTAGTTCTAAATTATCAGAAAAATCTTCAAGTATTTGAGGATTCATTCCAGCCCAACTTTCATCCTGCACAAAATGGGGGTTTCCAGCTAAAATAATCAATGATTTAATTTGTTGTGGGTACTGTTTTGTCATTGCCAGTGCAACAGTTGCACCCAAGGACCAACCCAGCAGACAAAAAGGTGTCTCAGGCAATACTCCAATTAAAGCTGCACTTATTTGATCTAAAGTATAAGGGTTAACTGTTTCACTTAAACCATGCCCAGGCAAATCTAAACAAGTGACTTCATAGTGAAGAGCCAATTGTTGTGCAAACGTTCTCCAGACTCCAGTATGCATTGCCCAGCCATGAATTAACACAATAGGTTTACCTTGCCCGTAGACTTCTTTATGAATTTTTATCATAGTGAAACAGAATCCAATGCATCCAGCAATTGATCAACATGCTGCTCCTGGTGGTTAGCAGAAAAAGTAATTCTTAACCGAGACTCCCCTTTAGGTACAGTGGGAAACCGAATAGCATTTATAAAAAAACCTTTTGCTAATAAAGCTTCGCTTATATCAACCGCTCTAAAATTATCACCTATTAATAGGGGTTGTATCGCTGTATTAGATTGCATTAAATTAAGACCTAACTGTTTAGCTCCCAGAGAAAATCGCTGAGTTAATAAATTTAACTTTTCTCTACGCCATTCATCAGCAGCTAAAAGTTTAAGGCTAGTTCGTGTTGCCTCAGCAATTGCAGCAGGCATTGCTGTCGTAAAGATATAGGTTCTGGCCTTTTGAACCAGTGTTTCAATTAACACCTCAGAGCCTGCAACAAAAGCACCAAAGGTACCGAAAGCTTTCCCTAAAGTTCCCATCAATATGGGCACTTGTTGTTGAGTCAATCCATAATGCTCGACAACCCCACCGCCCGTTTTTCCTAAAACACCGAATCCATGGGCATCATCAACCATAACCCAGGCATTATTATCAACAGCCACTTTAGCTAGTTCTGGCAGCAATGCCAAGTCACCATCCATACTAAAAACACCATCTGTCACAATTAAAGATTGCCCTTCTTTATTCCTAATTTTTGCTCGCAAATCAGTTAAATCATTATGTCTATATCGTTTAAATCTTGCGCCAGATAACAAGCCACCATCTAACAAAGATGCATGATTCAATCGGTCTTCAAAAACCTGATCTCCTCGACTGAGCAAAGCAGAGATAACCCCCATATTTGCCATATAACCCGTTGAAAATAACAACACTCTATCCCTTCCGGTAAACTCAGCCAGCTCCTGTTCCAAAGCATGGTGACTTTCACTATGTCCGCAAATCAAATGGGCTGAGCCACTGCCTACACCATATTTATCCGTAGCTTTTTTAAAGGATTTAATTACATCAGGGTGATTAGCTAACCCTAAATAATCATTACTGCTAAAATTGATCACTGATTTGCCATCAATCTCAACTTTGACATCTTGAAAAAATGAACTTACCCGTCTTTTTCGATAAAGACTTTGCTGCTTTATTTGCTCAAGCTCACCGGCTAAATGAGAAAACCCCATTATGCGTAGCTTGAACCACCTGAATGAATACCCAGTCGCTCAAACAAAGCTAGATCATGATTAGACATAGGGTTATCTGTGGTTAATAATTTATCCCCATAAAAAATTGAATTCGCACCCGCAAAAAAGCATAAAGCCTGCATTTCATCTGACATTTCTTTTCTACCTGCTGATAAACGGACTCTGGATTCAGGCATCAAAATTCTGGCTACTGCGATCGTTCTAATAAAAACTAGCGGATCTAAAGATTCTGTCCCCATCAAAGGAGTTCCTTCAACTTGTACTAACATATTTACCGGTACACTTTCGGGGTGTTTGGGTAGATTGGCTAATTCAATTAATAAATTGGCTCTATCTATATCAGATTCCCCCATACCCACAATTCCACCACAACACACATTAATGCCTGAATCTCTAACTCGTTTTAAAGTATCAAGTCTGTCTTGATAAGTTCGGGTTGTAATCACCTCTGAATAAAAATCTTCTGAAGTATCCAGGTTGTGATTGTAATAATCTAAGCCTCCATCTTTTAAAGCTTTGGTTTGATTATCAGTTAACATACCTAAAGTCACACAGGTTTCCATTCCTAATGCTTTAACTCCTTGAACCATTTCCACCACGCGATCAACATCTTTATCTTTAGGGCTACGCCAAGCAGCACCCATGCAGAAACGAGAAGCACCCTGTTCTTTAGCTAATTGAGCAGATTTAATAACTTCCTTTACTGGCATTAACGCCTCAGGTGTTAAATCAGCATCATATCGAGCACTTTGTGGACAATAACCACAGTCTTCAGAACACGATCCTGTTTTAATGCTTAACAAACTGCTAATTTGCACTTCATTAGGATCAAAATTGTCTCTATGAATAGTATGCGATTTAAAAAGAAGATCGTTAAAAGGCAATTTATATAAAGCTTGCACTTCATCTAACTGCCAATCATGCCTTATAGAATTTGTAGCAATGAATTGTTCTTTTAACGAAATTTGATCTATAGTTGGGTTAGCAGACATATTAAGGGTAATCTCCAGTATTTAAAAACTTGTCAACCAAACTTTATGAAAATGGTAAACAACTGGATCAATATTATACAGGATTACTTGCTTCCGCCTACTTGCATCTTATGTGAAAACCCAGGGTTTAATTCGCAAGATATTTGCCAACCTTGTTTTAATGATTTACAAAAAAATATTCATTGTTGTTACCGTTGTGCTGAAATCTTTGAAACACCTAACAAAACGCCTCAACTCTGTGGGCATTGTTTAAATAAAAAACCCGCTTTTGATGAAACTTACGCACCTTTTATTCACCAAGGTATTATTCGTTATTTAATTGCCTCCTTAAAATTTAATAGACAATACAAAAATGCTCGACTGCTAGGCTATCTTTTGGCAAATTATTTAGAAAAAACAGCGGAAAAACCTGATTTAATTATCCCCGTCCCCCTACATAAACAAAGATATGAAGAGCGTGGATTTAATCAGTCTATAGAAATAGCAAAAACTATTTCTAAAATACTCAACATTCCTTTTGATAGCAAAAGCTGTATTCGTCAAAGAAACACAGCCCATCAAATTGATTTACCTGCCAAACGACGCCGACATAATATTAAAAATGCATTTTTAGTCAATAGACCAATCAATGTAAATCATATTGCAATTCTTGATGATGTGATTACAACAGGATCTACAGCAAATGAACTTGCAAAAGTATTAAAAAAAGCAGGAATTGTTCGTGTTGATGTATGGAGCTGCTCAAGAGCATAGCCTTAGAAAAACAGGTGACGTATAAGCTAAAAAATTACACAAGCTTGATGGGCTGCCAAAAGAAGACAGACCAATCTACAACATTCTTATTTACTTCACTTTTAATCACATCCCAACTGGCTGGTTTATCTAGCTTAAAGAAAATAAGTGCTAATCTAATGGCGTCCCCAGGGGGGTTCGAACCCCCGTTACCGCCGTGAAAGGGCGGTGTCCTAGGCCTCTAGACGATGGGGACTAAGACTTTTACTATTTAAACTGTGTATTTAATAATGGTGGAGCCAGGCGGGATCGAACCGCCGACCTCAACACTGCCAGTGTTGCGCTCTCCCAACTGAGCTATGGCCCCATAACGAGCTGATGAATTATACAGTTTTATTAAAAATTGTCCATATACTGGATAAACTGGGGCATTATAGTGTCTTGGTTTTGTTGCCTAGATTTGTTGGAATATTATACTTTGTACTATGAATATTTTGGGATAAATAAAATAGGTTTTTACGATGCGTTACCTCTAGCGGCTATCACGTAAAGCCTGTATCCGTTCTTCTAACGGTGGATGAGTCATCGTTAATTTTTTAAGTCCCATTGCACCTAACAACCCCCCATTAATTCCTAATGCTTGCATTTGTACAGGTAACTGAGCAGGTTGTTGTAAAGACTGTAATTTTTCCAAAGCATGAATCATTTTCTCAGTTCCGGCTAAATTTGCACCACCGGCATCAGCGCGATACTCACGCCAGCGGCTAAACCACCGAACAATCAGTGTTGCCAAAAAACCAAATACAAATTGTGCTGCCATATAGGTCATTCTATAGCCGAAGCCACGTCCATAACCATAGCCACTTTGGTTATAGCCGCTACTACTTCGTCTATCCATCACTGAAGAAACCAACTGAGATAAGACAATCACAAAAGTATTGACCACACCTTGTATTAGTGACAATGTGACCATATCCCCATTGGCAACATGACTCATTTCATGACCTAATACGGCCTCTACCTCATCCTTTGTCATCGAAGATAACAATCCTGAGCTTACAGCAACCAAGGACTTATTTTTATTAGCACCAGTCGCAAATGCATTTGGAGCAGGTGATGGAAAAATAGCCACTTCCGGCATATCAATCCCGACTTTTTCTGCTTGTCGAGATATTGTACTCACTAACCATTGTTCAGTATCATTCTGCGGTACTTCAATCACCACAGCACCAGAAGATCGCTTTGCAGCTGATTTAGACATAAATAATGAAATAAAAGAACCAGCAAAACCCATCACACCAGCCATCAACAACATTGGCATCCAATTCATGCCTGGTTGATTTAACCCTAATACGGTAATTAACAAATTTAACACAAACAATACTGCAAAATTCGTTATTACAAACAGCCCTACGCGAGTTAACATTCTCCTACCCTCCTTCTATTTACTTATTGAGAGAATACTTTATCTCAAAATAAACCTATTAAGCAAGCGCATTAAAAATCATTTAACCTCAATCATTTCAACTGTTCCGTCTTCTAACACTTCAACCATATGTCCTTTAGGTTCATCCAAAAAAATAATAATGGCGAAAAAAACAAATGCCGCTGTTGCCGCTATCACCATAAAAAAAATATCAGTTGAAACAAAAGATAAGACAGTGAGAAAAGCTAATCCACCTACATTGCCAAAGGCACCAACCATTCCTGCAAATTGTCCAGTCATACGACGTTGAATTAATGGAACCATTGCATAAACTGCACCCGATCCAGCCTTAGAAAAAATACCTGCCAGAATGGTAGCCGCTACCACTACCCATAAAGTCCATTCTGAAGTAACTTGACTTAAAATGAAAAAGCTTACTGCCGCTCCAAAAGAAACAATGCCCAATGTAATTTTACGACCAATTTTATCACTTAACCATCCACCAGCAGGCCGAGCAAAGAGATTGATAACAGGGTATATACCTGCCAAAATACCGGCTAAAACAGGTTCAACATTAAAAGTATCAACATAATACAATGGCAACATTGAAACCACAGCCAATTCTGCACCAAAGGTAAGTCCATAAGCTAAATTTAGAATAGCTACTTGCTTAAAAGAATACCTTTGAATTTCTGGTACTTCTTCACTAAATATTGATTTATTAACATCTATTATTTTATAAACCTGAAATAAATATAAAGAAATTAACCCTATATAAATAGTCATCGCTACATTGTTATCAAACCAATGCATTTTTTCTGATAGCTTCCAGGTCAATACGCTTAATGCCACATACATAGGAGCATTCATAATGATGTATAACACTAAATCCATTTTACTTGTTACTTCCATTGCCCCCATTTTTTTAGGTTTAAAATAAGTAGAGCCTTTTGGCGTGTTGGAAACACTAAAAAAATAAATACATCCATAAATAATTGCGATAACACCTGTAATACCAATCGCATATCGCCAACCATTTTCAGCTCCATAATAAAGTGCTATAGATGGCAGAATTAAAGCCGCTCCTGCAGAACCAAAATTACCCCAGCCACCATAAATTCCTTGGGCAATACCTGTTTGTCGTGCTGGAAACCATTCAGAAATCATCCGAATACCTACCACAAACCCAGCACCAACAAACCCTAGTAAAAAGCGAACGAGCGCCATTTGCTGATAAGTCTGAGTATTCGCGAAAGCTATACTAATTAATCCACCGAGAATTAATATAGATGAAAATAACTGTCTAGGACCATATTTATCAACGAGCATTCCTACAACAATTCGTGCAGGAATAGTAAGTGCAATATTTAGAATAAAGAGTATTTTTACTTCTTGCTCAGATAAGTTCATGGATTCACGTATGACAACCATCAAAGGCGCATGTGAAAACCAAACCATAAAACTGAGAAAAAATGCAAACCAGGTAAGATGTAATGTTCTAATTTCAGGTTTTTTTAAAGCAAATAGATTAAATTGACTACTGGCCATTAATGGTCCTTTTCAAAATAAGAGGTAAAATACAGATTAAAGCATTTAATATGCCAATTAATTAAATCACCTTCACACCATGGGAAAACATAAAGGTGGGACAAACATATGCGCTTGTAGATTGGACTATCGTCTCTTTGGCAGGCCAATATAAAATGTTAGGTTAATGACAAAACTGTTAGTCTAACTTACAAAATTAACTAGATACTTTGTAGTGCCTCAAAAAAAACTAAACTTTACTTTTTGCACCATTGCAGTGCTTTATGAGCCAAGTCTGTTCAAATTTGCTAAGCCAAACTTTAACCAATCAAAGATTCATAAAATACAGTTGCACTAAATTACCCAATAAAAGTAAAGCAGAAATTATTTTCCAAACCATCAAAGGGCTCCGTTCAATCAGAGGCATCGAATCTGCTGATTTTAGAAAATCCTTATTGGGTTTTGATAGATCACAAATAAACTCAGATAACTCTTCATACCTGCCTTGAGGCATTATTGACGTGGCTTTTTTTAATGCTCCATCTATCCATTGCGGCACCATATCATTATTATGAAAACTAGGCACATAATTAAGTTTTGCCAAGCTTATTTTATTAGGTTTTTCCGGAATATCTTGACCAAAAGGAAGAGCTTTATTGATCATTTCATAAGCAATTACCCCTAATGAATAAATATCAGACTTAACTGTCCCCCTTTGCCCTAGATGGTACTCTGGTGCAGTGTAATTTAAGGTTCCTAATACATTTTCTTCATTGGTATCTAAAGGTGAAATTTCTGCAATTCCTGCAATTTTGACAGAGCCAAAATCAATAATAGTGACTATTCCATTTTTTTTAATAATAATGTTTTCAGGTTTTAAATCTTGATGAAGCATTTCCATTCGATGGAATGCTCTTAGCCCTTTGGCAATTTGTTCTATAATTTCCCTCACCTCTCTAATATAAGGCTTGGGGTGAGTATCCATCCAATGTCTAAGAGTTTGCCCTTCAAGATATTCAATGACATAATATATACAGGTTTTTCTACGGTCTGTACTTAATACTTTTAGTACATTCTTATGATTAATTCGCTTTCCTGCCCATTCTTCCTGCAAAAAATGTTCAATGTAAAGCGTATCATCTTCATATAAAATTGACGGTGTTTTTAAAATAACTTGTGTTTCAGTCAGCGTATCAAAAGCCCGGTAAATTTGTGTACGTTTACTTGAGTGTAATTCTTCTTCAATACGATAACCATCAAGGATCATCCCTGCATCTAACAAAGGAGGAAAAGGTAAATTTGCATAACGTCGTATAATTTCATCTTCGTTAGCTTGGGGTAAATCATCAATGCTAAACAACTGACAAGTCAAGTTATCATCGCTATTGTTATCAATTGCTAGTTGTACTATTTTTTGTGCTTTTTGCTCTAACCCTCCTTCTTCCAGAGCAATATTTTTTAATGTTTTTTCAGCTATATATTCATGAACGCCATCAGTCGTCATAAGAAACAAATCACCTTTTTCCAAAGGGAAAGCTTTATAATCAACATCCAGTCTTGGCTCAATCCCCATCGCTCTACTCAAATAGCTTTTTTCATCTGAAACATGAATACAATGATCACGCGTCATCAACTCTAAATTTCCTTTTCTTAAACGGTATATTCGGGAATCGCCAATATGAAAAATATATCCTGAAGTTGACTTACAGACTAATACACTTAGAGTACTAACCATCCCCTTTGCTGACTCATATCGTAGTTGCCCTTGACTATAAAGCCATGAATTGGTTGCAGAAAGAATTTTTTGACCTGCTGTTTTTACTGACCACGATTCTGGGGTACTGTAATAATCATTTAAAAAACTATTAACACAGCAACTACTGGCCTCTTTACCCGCATCGCTTCCACTCATACCATCAGCAATAACAACAGCAACGCCTTTATGGGTTAACTGAGGTTCTTCGGCAAGAATTGCTCCATAACTATCTTCATTTTCATCCTTAGTCCCCTTATCACTATATGCACCAACACTTACTCTTAACATTTTTTTACCGATTTAATAAAATTACAATAATGATAAACAGGATAAATGAAACACCTTTCCAAAATATAATGGGGTCACGCTCTAATAAGGGTGGGCGCGTCTGATTTAAGAATGTTTTATTCGGATGACGTAAATCAAACAAAAACTCTGATATTTCACTATAGCGCTTATGTGGATTTGGATTTAACGCTTTTTTTAAAGTACCATCAACCCAAAGTGGTATATGCCTTTCATCATGTGATATGGGAAGATAGTTTAGTTTATTCTGCGCAGTTCTATTTGTGGCCTGGGCAACCTTTACTCCATAAGGTAGTTTTCCTGTCAACATCTGGTAAGTGATAATAGCTAAAGAAAAAAGGTCTGAACTCGGAGTCCCTGAATCTCCTAGCAAATATTCGGGCGCAGTATATTGCGCAGTACCTAAAATATTAGTTCGTTCAATAGGCGTGGTAATTTCCATAATACCAGCCACCTGTGTCGAGCCAAAATCAAGAATCTTCACTGTTTCGGTTGTATCAATCATGATATTTTCTGGCCTTAAATCTTGATGTAACATTTCTAGACGATGAAAAGCTCTCAGCCCTTTAGCAATTTGTTCAACTATTCCTCGCACTGTTTCTAAATCAGGTTTTGGATTATCTATCATCCATTGGGTTAATGTTTGTCCATCAATAAATTCCATAATAGTGTACATATAATTACGCTGTCGTTTCTGTACACAGGGCTTTAGTACATAGGGACTATTGATACGTCGGGCAATCCATTCTTCCATCAAAAATCTTTCGAGGTAGGCAGGATCGCTTTGAAGATCAATTGAAGGTGTTTTCATCACAAGTTGCATGCCTGTTTCTTTATCAATTGCTAAATAAACATGGCTACGACTACTGCCGTAAATCTTTCTTACAATGTTATAACCATCAAAATCCATTCTTGCCTCTAAGACAGGCGGAAATGGAAGACTGGTTAATTGCTGATTAATTTCATTAATATCAAGGCTTGGTAGTTCTTCTACTCTAATAATCTGGGTGGTTAAATTATCTGCACTACCTTTTTCATATGCTTGTTCTGAAATAATTTTTGCCGCACTATCTAAGTCACCTTTATGATCAACAATAGTCTTTAGCATAAAACCTGATTCGACAGATTCATAGATACCATCCGTGACAAATAAAAACACATCACCCCAGTCGACTTGAAAAGAATCATAATCTATTTCAAGCCGTGCATTAATTCCCATCGCCCGGCTAAGATAACTTTTATCTTGAGAAACCCAAAGCCTATGATCCTCTGTTAATTGTTCGAGTGCATTATCCCGCAAACGATAGATCCGAGAATCACCTAAATGAAAAAAATGTGCCGTGGTAGATTTAATAATCATTGCACTTAATGTGCAGACATAGCCTTTATCTTTGTTAAAACGCTGTTGCCCTCGCTGGCTTTGTGAATAAAGCCATGAATTAGTTGCGCTCAATACCTGATGCGCTGATTTTTTCACTGACCAGGCTTCTGAAGTGCAATAGTAATCTTCCAAAAAACCTTTGATAGTTGCTTCACTTGCCACATGCCCTACATCACTACTACTTATTCCATCAGCTAATGCAATGGCAATTCCTTTTGAGGTTAATTGAGGTTCTTCAGGTATAAAAACACCGTAAAAATCTTGATTAATTCTTTTACGGCCTTTATTAGAATATTGCCCTATAGATATTTTCAGTTGACTTGGCATTTATGCTGAAGTCTTTGATAGCAAAAAAACATTTGATGGCCTAAGCAATATGTAGGTTGGATAAATGATAGCGTAATCCGACAGTTCTATAAAAATGGTGGATTACGCCATCGCCCATCCACCCAACAAAATGTAAAGCCTTTCCCAAAAGATGGTTAACTAAGAACAAGTAAATTGATAAAGATCTTATTTCAAATTACGGTCTGGACTCATTCTCACGTGGGTATAATATAATGGTAGCCCGACAAAGACTAAACCACCTACCATATTGCCTAGTACCGTTGGCAACTCATTCCAGATTAAATAGTCTGCTATAGTAAACCCACCTCCCATAATCATTGAGAATGGAAATAAAAACATATAGAATATTGAATGGTCAAAAGAAAAAAAAAAGAAAAGAAAAAA